>JAHZKQ010000286.1 GCA_022600315.1 Gammaproteobacteria bacterium | reverse complement strand
CCGTGGCTTGACCACGGTATCCAGAAAATTATTAAATCTCTGGATACCGGATCAAGTCTGGGATGACAGCATTACAAAATAATATTTACCCCTTGCAATAAATTATCGCAGCGGTAATCAGGCTGGCTTGATAAGGGTTCCGTATAATGATGATCAATCAAAATGGTTTTTAGGTGAAGTTTTTTGCCCGCTTCAATATCGCTACTACGATCACCAATCAGATAGCTTTTCTTAAAATCAATATTAAATTTTTTGTCAGCATTTAATAACATGCCAGGTTTAGGTTTGCGGCAATCGCACTGATCTTTTTGACTGTGATAGCACACCTCAATATGATCGATAGGTAATTCATCGCGCATTTTCTGATGCATGGCTTCAACAACGGTGCGAGGTGTGAGATTGTTGCCGACATCGGGTTGATTGGTAATAATCACCGTTAAAAAGCCGGCTGTTTTAAGTTTCACTAATGCGGCTTTAGTATCAGGAAAATAGTTAAAGTCTATTAACTGTTTAGGGGCATAAGAGCGCCCATCTCGAAATTCAGGAATATTAATCACGCCATCACGATCGAGAAAAACGCAAGGCTTTACCATTTGGTGGCTTGAATTTGCAATTTTGGGTGTGAGACTAAACAATGCCAAACCACCGCTTGAAAAGCTTCGGCGTGGGGGGTAACGAGTTTATCATCAACGGTTGGAATGATAACGACTTCATCAGCAACGCTAGCGGTGTAGCCGCCATCACGACTGACGATGCCAAAGATTTTTGCATTGCATTGCTGGGCAAATTCCAGTGCATGAATTAAATTCACGCTGACATTGCGTTCTTTATTGCCGCCACCCACTGAAAAAACTAAGATGGCATCTTTATCATTTAAACGACTGGTCTTAAGCCAATTAGAAAATACCGTTTCCCAACCTTCATCATTAGTCCGCGCGGTTAGTTCAGAGACATTATCGGTCGGTGCATACGTTTCTATGCCGCAAAGTTTACGAAAATCATTCACCGCATGACTGGCATTGGCTGCGCTGCCGCCGACGCCTAAAATAAATAAACGCCCATTTTGCTCGCGAATTTTGGCAAACTCGGTAGCAAGGTTGGCAACTTTTTGAGTATCAACCTGATCAGCAACTTGTTTGACTTGCTCAAAAAATAAATTAGCGTGTTCCATATCAGTTTCCTATTTAAAAAATTATACGGCTATCGCATGAGGGTTAATAATATAGTCTGCTGCCGCTGCATCAGTGGCAAACATCTGCACGGTTTCTAAAGAGTATTGATTTAAGTTTTTGCCAAGTAGTGGCAGCTTTGCCAAAATATTATGTGCTACGGTAATAATATGACAGCCAATGCGATCGGCTTGAATAATATTAAATAGCTCACGGGGGCTGGCCCAGAGTAATTCAAGCTGCGGCTTATCGCGCATTATTTCCAGGCATTTTTGCATATAAGGTTCAGGGTCAATCCCAGTATCGGCAATACGTCCGGCAAATACCGAGATAATTCCCGGTGTGTTATCGGCAAAGCACTGGGTAACGTCGCGTACTTGTTCTTGCGTCATCAGGGCAGTGACATTTAGCCTAATGCCGTCTTTAGATAAGCGCTCAATAATGGGTCCAGTAAATACCCCTTTGGTGTTAGTGACGGGAATTTTAATATTGACATTTTTACCCCAAGTCGAAATATAGCGCGCTTGTTGCTCCATAGCGTCTAATTCATCAGCAAAGACTTCAAATGAGATAGGATGTTTAGGAATATGGGTCAATACTTGCCGACCAAACGCTTCGTAATCAGTAATACCTGCTTGACGCATTAGTGTCGGGTTAGTGGTAAAGCCTTTAATTATTGGATTGTTTAGAAAGTTTTGCATACCCTCTAAATTTGCGCCATCGGCGAATATTTTAATACTCAGTGTTGAGGTTGGTTGGTTTGACATGCTAAATCCTTTTGCTAATCACCAATAATAATGCAGGGATCAGTATACTCAAGCTGTTACCAGAAGAAAATGGGGTCAAGTCTTTTATTATCAGGTTTTGTAATTTAATTCTACAAAGCCTGATAATAAAAGACTTGACCCCATTCTTCACGTCTCTGTAAACTAGGAAAACTTTATTATTCCAGCATAGGGAGAGCATTATGGAGAAGAAGTTTGATCATGTCTTAATCACTGGTGGTGCGGGTTATGTAGGTAGTTTGTTGGTGCCGCAATTATTGGAATTAGGTTATCGAGTGACAGTATATGACACACTTTTTTTCGGCAATGATTTTCTTCCAAAACAAAATAAAAATCTCAAGGTGATCCAAGGTGATATTCGAGATACTGAATCTTTTAAATTAGCTTTGAATGGTGTTGATGCAGTGATTTCTTTGGCCTGTATCTCCAACGATGCCAGTTTTGTACTGGATGAAGCATTAAGTACTTCAATTAACTTAGAGGCCTTTGAGCCGATGGTGAAAACCGCTAAAGCCGCTGGTATTAAACGTTTTATTTATGCCTCTTCCAGTTCAGTGTATGGTGTTTCAGAGGCTAGAGATGTTACTGAGGATCATCCCTTGGTGCCATTAACACTCTATAATAAGTATAAAGGCATGTGCGAACCGCTATTATTTAAGCATCAAAGTACGGATTTTGTCTGTGTGACTATTCGTCCAGCCACCGTTTGTGGTTATGCACCGCGTCAACGCTTAGACTTATCAGTTAATATCTTGACCAATCATGCAGTCACTAATAATAAAATTACGGTATTTGGCGGCAGTCAATTGCGGCCGAATTTGCATGTTCAGGATATGTGCGATCTTTATAAATTGTTATTGACGGTGGAAGATGAAAAAATCGCTGGCGAAACGTTTAACGCAGGTTATCAAAATAAATCTATTATGGAAATTGCGCAGATTGTTAAGCAAGTTGTTGAACAAGAATTTCCTGAAAAAGCGCCGATCGATATTACCACGTCGCCGACCGATGATATTCGTTCTTACCATATTAATTCAGATAAAATCAAACGCTGTTTAGGTTTTGAAGCGCAATATAGTTTAGAAGATGCGGTACGTGATTTATGCAAAGCTTTTAAGGCCAATAAATTACCGAACAGCATGAAAGATGATAAATATTATAATGTGCGCAGTATTAAAGCTTTGGCAGCGGCTTAATGAGTAGGTCGGTTGCACTGGTTACCGGTGGCGCGGGTTTTATCGGTAGTCATATGGTTGATTTATTATTAGCGCGTGGTTTTCAGGTGCGGGTTATTGATAATTTAGTGGGTGGACACCGACGCAATTTACAACACCATGCCGATAATCCGAATCTTATACTGGAAGAAATTGATATTTGTGAGTTGCAAGCACCGAATTCATTATTTGCAGATGTGGATTATGTTTTTCATTTTGCGGGCATTGGCGATATTGTGCCGTCTATTGAGGCACCGATTGATTATTTAAATACTAATGTGCAGGGTACGGTGCGAGTTTTAGAATGTGCCAGAGCCGCAAACGTTAAAAAAATGGTTTATGCCGCGTCTTCATCTTGTTATGGTTTGGCTGATGTTCCCACGCGAGAAAGTGATCCAATTAAGCCGCAATACCCTTACGCTTTATCTAAGTATATGGGCGAGCAAGCCGCGTTTCATTGGCATCAAGTGTATGACCTACCGGTTAATGCGATTCGAATTTTTAATGCCTATGGTACACGAGTGCGCACGACGGGTGCCTATGGCGCGGTATTTGGCGTGTTTTTCAAGCAGAAATTAGCCGGCAAAACTTTTACGGTTGTGGGCGATGGCGAGCAGCGCCGAGATTTTTTATATGTTACCGATATTGCGCGGGCTTTTTTAATGGCGGCAGAAACTGATAAAGTTGGCCAAGTTTGGAATTTAGGTGCCGGCAATCCACAGTCAATTAATTGCTTGGTGGAATTGATTGGCGGTGAAGTGGAATATATTCCTAAACGTCCGGGCGAACCAGATTGTACTTGGGCGGATATTAGCAAGATTCAACAAGATTTAAATTGGCAACCGATTGTGCCGTTTGCAAAAGGCGTCGAATTGATGATGGATGAAATCAATAATTGGCAAGACGCACCGCTTTGGGATAAAGACTCGATTGCCAGGGCGACTGCGACTTGGTTTAAATACTTAGGTAACACTCAGGAGGATGAGGTTTATGTTGCTGAAAAGGTATCGACATAAGATTAAAACCTTAGAGGAATTATCCACTATTATGGGTAAATTCCCACGGGATAAAACCGTGGTAATGTGCCATGGGGTGTTTGATGTGGTGCATCCAGGTCATTTACGCCATTTACTTTATGCAAAAAGTAAGGCGGATATTTTAGTGGCCAGTTTGACAGCGGATCGGCATATTACCAAAGGCACTTATCGACCGCATATTCCTCAGGACTTACGTGCCGCTAACTTAGCTGCGTTTGAGGCGGTAGACTACGTGTTAATTGACAAGAACTCTAGCCCATTAGAAACGATTGAGCAACTGCAGCCAGATTTATTTGCCAAGGGTTTTGAATATGTTTCGGGTGGTTTGCATCCTAAAACTGCTGAAGAAGAAAAAGTATTATTAAATTATGGCGGCAAAATTTTATTTACCCCGGGTGATATTGTGTATTCTTCCTCGGCATTAATTAATTTGAATGAACCCGATGTTCGCTATGAGAAATTAGCCACCTTATTAGAGTACCATCGAATTTCTTTTGCTGATTTAAGATCAACATTAGAGGGTATGCAAGGTGTGCGGGTACATGTGGTGGGTGATACCATTGTTGATGGGTTTAATTACACCTCAATGATTGGCGGGCAAACCAAAACCCCAACCATTAGTGTGCGTCACGAATCACAAAAAGATTATGTTGGGGGAGCGGCGATTGTTGCTCAGCATTTGCGTGCTGCAGGTGCGGAGGTGACTTTTACAACTCT
>JAHZKQ010000033.1 GCA_022600315.1 Gammaproteobacteria bacterium | reverse complement strand
TGCTTTTCGCCAACGGGGATGTAGGTGGACTGATTGGCGGTTAAGTTTAAGGTTTTTTCGCCGCGAATAATGGTTGCTGTGCCGGCGACTACCACCCAATGTTCGGCGCGGTGTTTATGAGATTGCAAGGAAAGTTTGGCGCCGGGTTGTACGGTAATGCGTTTGACTTGAAATCCATTGCCGGAAGATAGGCTTTCGTAGTGCCCCCAAGGTCGATAAACACGTTTTAAAGCGGTCGCTTCGCTGCGATTTTTTTGTTTTAATTCTTCGACAATGGTTTTAACATCTTGGCAATGATTTTTATCGGCAACTAAAATAGCATCATCGGTTTCAACGACTACTTGATTTTTTAAACCTAAGGTTGCGACTAGGCGTTTTTCGCTATGTATATAGCAATTAGTAGAATCTTTGGCGATTACATCACCCTCAATTACATTGCCTGCCTTATCTGTGTTACCCGTTTGCCATAAAGCTTGCCAAGAGCCAATATCGTGCCATTCGGTTTCTAGGGGGATAACCACCGCTTTTTCGGTATG
This sequence comes from Gammaproteobacteria bacterium, assembly GCA_022600315.1. GTDB lineage: Bacteria > Pseudomonadota > Gammaproteobacteria > Coxiellales > Coxiellaceae > JAHZKQ01. Next base: position 7,106 of record JAHZKQ010000033.1, on the reverse strand, counting down.
CTCCATAATGGCATAATCAATTGAATCGCTTGGGCAGCTAAGAAATAATTCTTCTGGGATAACAGTAAACTCCAGGTCTTTATTTCTAGCAGCAAATGCCATGCTAATCGAGGCATAAATTTCATTGGCATATTTTTTTAATTCGCTTAAAAACGTTCTAGCGCTAAATACAAACATGCCGCTATTCCAATAATGATGACCGCTTTGGCTGAATTTTTCGGCGGCTTTTTGTTTGGGCTTTTCGATAAATTTTTTAATGGTGTGTATGCCAGGACTAATAACTTTCCCAGCGTCAATATAACCATAGCCGGTTGCCGCTTTGGTTGGTGTAATGCCAAAGCAGACTAATTGTCCGGCGGCGGCTAATGGCATGGCAAGCTGCATTGCTTTGGTTAGCATTTTAGTGTTTGGTAATAAATGGTCAGCAGGCAAGACCATCAAAATCGGATCGCTGTCGGGGCTCGAGCTTAAGGCTTGTAGCGCAGCTAAACCAATGGCAGGTGCCGTATTGCGCCCGCAGGGTTCGAGTATAATCTGTGATGATGGGATCTTGATTTGGTGTAGTTGTTCGGCGACTAAGAAACGATAGTTTTGATTGGCAATGATAATCGGCGGAGTTTCTTTAGCAACTGTTTGACTGCGAATTAGAGTCTGCTGTAATAGACTGTATTGACTGGTCAGCGCAAGCAATTGTTTGGGGAAATGTTCTCGTGACAAGGGCCACAATCGGCTACCGCTACCGCCGCATAAAATCACTGGAATAAGCATCATCCTATCCTATTGAGTCCGCCAACAAAGGCGTCAATTATGCCATAAGCCCGATTTAATGCCTAATCTTTCTGCTGTACAAAAAGACCAAAATTTGATCGATAGTGTAGGTTTGAGTGCTTGCTAGCTTCTGCTATAGTAGAAATTCGTAACTTCAAGGATGAAAGCATGTCAAACGAGCCAGCTAGCGTAGAGCTTCATATTCATTTTTCTGATCTGGTTAATATTTTTAAGACCGTGAGTAATGGGGTGACTATTACCGATCAGCACTCAAAGATTTTGTTTGTTAATAAAGGTTTTAGCCAAGTGACTGGTTATAGCTCTGAGGAGGCGATTGGTGGTAATCCTGGGATGTTGCATTCCGGTATGCATGATGGCAGTTTTTATAAAGAGATGTGGCAGAAGATTACTAAAGAAGGTGTGTGGGAAGGTCAAATCTGGAATCGGCGTAAAAGTGGAGAAGTCTATCCTGAAATTCTGACCATTACCAAAGTTAAGCTTGGTGATTCGAATGATTACGTTTTTGTGGCGATTTTTACGGATATTTCTTTTTTAGAAGAAGATATCGATAAAGTTTATAACTTAGCCTTTTATGATCCGCTCACCAAATTACCGAATCGGCAATTATTTATGGATCGTATCAATAAACAGTATGAATCGATTCAGCGTGATTTAAGTCCGCATAATTCCAAAACAGAGTTTGCTTTATTATTTATGGATCTTGATAAATTTAAAGCGGTGAATGACACCTTTGGTCATTGCGCGGGAGATAAACTTTTGCAGGCAGTTGCCGATCAATTAAGCACTGTTATTCGTAAGGGTGATACTTTAGCGCGACTGGGGGGTGATGAATTTGTAATATTATTGCCAAAATTTGGCGATGATAGTTTTATTAAAACGCTTTGTGGGCGGTTAGTTGATCGTTGTCAAAGTATTCATGAAATTGATGGCAATGAAATTGATATTTCTATTAGTATTGGGGTTGCTGTTTTTACCCAAGATGCACGTACTATTGAAGGTTTGCTAGAGTGTGCAGATAAAGCGATGTATCAAGCTAAGCAGAATAAGTCGGGTTATTGCTTTTACAGTGTTTAAGATAATTTTATTTCTTTAATGTCAGCATGAATTGTTGGTAGACGTATTCTGGTTTTAGCATCGCCATGCAGGCTGGAAACAGCTCGGTTTGACCTTTGTAATTACATTGACGTTGCAAGCAAGGTGCGCAAGGAAATTTGGCACTTAACGCGAGTTGTTTTTGATTTAAACTGCCGGTCCGATCTGGATCGGTGGCGCCATATAAAGAAACCATCGGTTTATTTAAAGCTTCAGTCATATGTACAAAACCAGTGTCAACGCCAATCACGCCACGAGCATTGGCAAGGACTGTTAGCATTTCTGCAATGGGTAGGAAGGGTAAAATTTCAACGTTAGCTAAATTTTGTTGCAAACGTTTGGCAAGCTCATATTCAGCTGAGGTGCCCCAGCTTAATTTCACTTTAAAATTATTTGTGCTTAATTTATTAATTAAGCTTTGCCAGTGTTGTTCTGGCCAATGTTTAGTGGCCCAGGTGGTGCCAGGGATGCAAACAATATAGTCGTTGTTCGCTGCGCCAGTTTTTGCCTGTAAATTAAAGTTTGCTGCAGAAGTTGGTAGCGTATAATTACAAGCTTTAGCAAATAATTCCCGACTACGTTGAATGGCATGTTGCGCTTTATCGATTTTAAACCGATGTTGATAAAGCAAGCTGGCAATGGGCTCACGGGCCGACTGATAATGATAGCCTGCAATTGGGCCGCGTGCTAGACGGCTAACAATGGCGCTTTTTAATAAGCCTTGGGCGTCAATAATTAAATCATATTGTTGTGCGCGTAATTGCCGATAAAAATTTTTAATTTCAGCACGGTTTTCATTGCTTAGCCAGTTTTTACGCCACCGTCTTAATGCGATTGGAATTACTTGATTAACGCCACGGTGGTGTTTAGGGATAGAGGCAAAGCCTTGTTCGACCACCCAATCAATTGTGACGTCAGGGCGTTGACAGTGTAAATCAGTGACTGCCGGCAGGGTATGAATAATATCACCCATCGAAGACATTTTCACAATTAGAATTTTCATGCTCAACCTTGGATTAATTGGTGCGTCGGCAAAGAATAAAGCTCATATCATCCTCTTTGATAAAGCCTGTTTTACCGTCGGGATGTAATTGCTGCTGACAACATTCGGTGAGGATCTTCATGCTTTCATTAACCGGTCCGCTTTTAACAATGTCGATTAATTCATTAGCGGGGAGGTTATCAAATAAACCATCAGTAGCAAGGAACAAACTATCGCTGCGACTAATTTCAAGTTCAGGACCGATTTCAATTTTCATTAATGGATCACCGACTGCATTATCAATCAGGTTGGCATCGGGATGAAAGATGGCTTCGGCTTCATTTAAAATACCTGCCGCCACAGCATAGCCTACTGGTGAGTGCATAATGCTTTTATATTTAAGTTTAGCCCGCTGGCCACATAAAAACACTCCGGAGTCACCAACTTGAAAGGATTTAATTTGGTGGCTGACAATGCTGCATAAAGTCAAAGTAGTCTGCGGATTATTGGGGTTTTTAACCAGAGCTGTATTAGTGCTTTCAATTGCATCGATAATTGCGTGGGTATAATCTGCGCTTTTTTTCAAGTTTGTTTTAATACTGGTTAAGGCTTGTAAAATTTTATGCGAGGCTTCATAGCTGCGTGGTGTGCTGCCAACTCCATCGGCTACGGCAACTAATAGACCGTGTTTGGTGGGATAGACCAATAAAGCATCTTCATTGGGGGTTTTTTTGGTTTTGGCTCGAGCGCTGAAATAGCCAATTGTATAGTGAGGTAATTCTATTAGTTGGTAGGATTCCATATCCTGCTGGCTAATTAGAATACTGTTGTTATTCACGATAAGAGCTCTTCCATTCAATGTTTTCTAAATAGTCACGCAAATGCGCGGCGCTTGGGAACTTATTTAAAATTAACGAAGTTTTAAGCCCAAGGCAAATTTGTTTGATTTCGATGGGGTGCAAGCGATAGCGTTTACGCCCACCGATGGCATCGTAGAAGACTCGAATCGAATCACAGATATCATCTGCCATGGTTTTTCGGTAGACGCCTTTCCAGCGATACATGTCTAAGAGTTTTAACTCAAAGCCAAGCCCATAGCGCTTAACGATGATATTATCGGCGTGAATATCACCATGTGCAATGCTTAGATTGTGCATTGATTCAAGGCCGGTGACCAAGGCATGCAGTAATTGTAGACCACGAAATACACCGATATATTTGCCGGGTTGACGTTTTAGAAAGGTGGAAAGCTTAACGCCTTCAACATATTCTGAGATTAGGCAAGTAACTTTTTGGTCTTGATATTTGATGGTTTCGTGAGTGTGATAATGAATAACGATCGGGCAGTTGGATAGTTTATGCAGTAATTTTGCGTACCGCGTAGCAATTTTATTGCCTTGGTTTTGTTGTGGGAAATACAGTTTGGCGGCTCGTTCAATGCCAGTGCTTTTCTCGATGATGCGATAAACCTCGCTTTCAAAGCCAGCGCCTAGTAGACCTTCGATAACGTATTTATTGCAAAGCTCATCGCCTTTTTTAAACTTAAAAGAATGAATTTCTGGCCTGGTTTTTTTACGTTTCTGGGTCACTGTATTGTCTCGAGTTATTGCATTTGGATCGGCCATTCTAGCTTTTTTTGCAGCAATATTAAAGAAAAAACCGTCTCGACCCGATGTGGTCGAGACGGTCAGTTACAGCACCTTAGTTGGCTAGGGTGGATAATTTGCGGCGATGCCAGGTGATGGGCGCTGCATTGATAATCTTGACGTTATATAAATTTAATGGTGATGAAGAAGATCTTGGGTTAAGGCTGGAAATAGTATACAAACCATCTTGGGTGCCTTTTTGCAAATAGCGCGGTAATATCAGGTTATTTTCCAGCTCGACAATACACGCAGTATTGACGTAGCGTGCCATTTCTTCGGCCGATAAGCGGCTGCCACCAACATAGTCGCCAACCGAGTAGTATGGCTCCATGGCGTCATCGGCAATGGTTAAAATAATTGGGTTGGGGGTGTTGTCTTTGAAGAACTGAGTCTCGCGGTAGATATTTTCCTCTTCGCGCAGGTTGATCTCCATAATGGTTTTATCTTCTTTAACATCAGACTCAAGCCCGGCGTTTAGCATTTCATAAGGCCGCGGTGGCATGCCAACACCATGTATCAGCCACTCTACTGAGCAGAGTAGGCCTTCCCATTTAAAGGCTTCAACAACACGACGCGCGCCTTTTTCGGATAGTGGGTTCTTGCCTTGTTCCCAGCCTTGTAAGGTATTGGCGCTGATATTGTACTTTTTTTCAAATTCCCGTCTCGTGCTAATACCTGCTAGGACGCGAGCGCGTTTGAGACGATCCCCAGAGGTTGAAAGTTGTTTATCGGTGTTCATGGTTATAAATTCCCTTTTATTTGGTGGATTGTAAAAGATATGTACTATCATAATACCCCGATTCAAAGGGTTCGACTAGCCTTAGTGTACAGAATTTTTGAAATTAAACAGTGATTTAAGCTTCTCTTAATCTTTTTCTGGCTGCGGCTATTTGGTTAATCTATCACTACTAGAGACCTTTAATATAGTTACTAGGTTTGACATAAAGCGGCTTTAATCTTTACTATGGGTAATTCTTAAAGGAATCTTTACTTTAGATTTAATATGTTGGAGAAGATAATGGATGTAGAATCTAAATCAATTGCCGAGTTGTGGAAAGATGTGGCTTGTCATCAAGGGATTAGCCCAGCTGAGTTGCTGGCAGTTGGTGAGGAATATGCCGCACTTCAGGTGACGCCATTGCGTCGGCGTTGCTATCTGATTAAGTGGCAGGAACGACCCATCTACCTAACTCAGCGCGAGCTCGAGGCGCTGCGACTTCTAAAGCGCGGTTTAACCAATGTGGAAATGGCCCTTGAGCTTGGGGTCTCTTCTAGAACCATTGAATACTTTATTAAGAATCTGCGGTTGCTTTTTTCTTGTCATACCAAGGCGGACCTTATAAGGTTGGTGCATAATCAAGATATTTTGGTAGGCATTAAGTTTTGTGCGCCGGCAGCCAAAGTCTGACAAATCCAAAGTTCAACTTTAAGTTTGTCAGGATTTGTGTTTTTTTAAAGTTGGCTTTAGAATCCAGAAAATCCGCCAAATAAGCTAACAGGAGTAATTATGCCAAACACATTAATTTATCAGGATGGCGAGCAAAAACTGGTAAGTCAGTTGTTTTGTGATCCAAAGGCGCAAGGCCAATTGCCGGGCGTGATTGTTTTTCCGGCCTTTGAGGGTTTAAGTGAATTTGCGATTGATTACGCCAAAAAAATTGCTGAGCAAGGTTATGCGGTTTTAGCTGCCGATGTTTATGGTGATGGGGTGGTGGAAAAAACTATCGATGGTTGTTATGCCAAGCTTAAACCGTTTTTAGAGGATCCAGCTTTGGTGCGCCGGCGAGCATGTTTGGCTTTTGATGCTTTAAGTTCGCAGGATAATGTCGATAGCAGCCGAATCGGCGCGATAGGTTTTTGCTTTGGGGGTAAGTGTGCCTTAGAAATTGCGCGCTCGGGGGCGGATATTAAGGCGGTAGTTTCAGCGCATGGTGTGTTGCCGAAATCAGATTTAGCCAATCAAGGTTTTAAAGCCAGTATCTTAATTTTGCATGGTTATAAAGATCCGATGGTGCCACCAGAAGTTTTAAATACGTTTGCCGAAGAAATGCAGCAGGAAAAGGTTGATGATTGGCGCTTTGTATTTTTTGGCAATGGCAAACATTCTTTTACTGATCCTGCGACCGGCACGTTTGAACCGGCGCGCGAAGCCGAAATGGGCCGCGAATATAATCGCACCGCAGCAAAGGCGACCTATCGTTATGCGTTAGATTTTTTTAATGAGATTTTAAACTAAGTTTTATTGTTCCGTCATCCCGCGACTTGATCGCGGGATCTAGATATTAATCCTGGATTGCGTGGTCAAGCCACACAATGACAGAGCCTTTTGTTTCGTTGCGGTATGACAGGAATAAATTAAGCCGCTGGTGCGGCAATTGTCTTTAGAGTTCTTTCAGTGTGATTGCCAGGGTTTTCTTCGGCATATTTTTCAACTTCTGCGATGCTGGTTACTTTGTTGGTGAAAACTTTTTTGCCTAATGGGCTGCGAACATGTTTGCCTAGAAATCTTACTTTGCAGGTGGATTTGTAAGTGCTGCAAAAAGCTTTTACTAATTTCGTATCAAGCTCAACTAGCAGATTTTTAATATCTGCTTGTT
>JAHZKQ010000285.1 GCA_022600315.1 Gammaproteobacteria bacterium | reverse complement strand
AGGTTTTTTTGTTATTTTGTTAGAAAAACGAGTGAATAATGGTAGAATTTTGGAAATTAAGGGCCTATTTGGGCGCGATACTGGTTAATTTTTAACATTTAAGGAGTTGTAGCTATGAAATTTCAGCCCAGAGGATGGTTATTTCGCAGTCTAATGATCATTTTAATGAGTTTTATTTTTATTTCAGCAAATGCAGCCAGAAAAACGGCGGTTGGTTATTGGGCAACGATCGATAATATGACGGGTAAACACGGGGGAATTATTAAGATTTGGCGATCAAGAGGAAAATATTATGGGAAAATAGTGAAAACGGGCCCATATCAACCTGGAAACTTACCAAGAAAATGTGTTCATTGTCGTGATAAACGTCGTGGTAAGTCCTATGTGGGGTTAACTATTTTAAAAAATTTAGTCTGGGAGCCAAGTTCGCGTCGTTATGTGAATGGTTTAATTCTTGATCCGCGCACGGGGAAGGAATATCGTTGTTATATGACGCTCGTTAATAATGGCAATAGTCTGCGGGTGCGAGGTTATGTGGGGATTAGCTTACTGGGCAAAACGACGGTGTGGACTCGAGTAGGTAGTCGGCGGCGGCGCTAAATAAACAATACTAGGAACGATATTGGATCATTCATTTCTTTTTACCATGTTTTTGATTTTTGCTGGGGCGGCACTGTTGTCGACCTTTGCTTTATTGACGCGCCAGTCAATGCTGGTGGCCTATATGTTGCTGGGGGTGATCTTAGGCCCATTCAGTATGCGCTTTATGGGCGATGCGTTGATGATCCAGCGCATTGGAGATGTTGGGATTATCTTTTTATTATTCCTATTGGGTTTGCATTTACCACCTCAAAAATTAATGCATATGTTACGTAAAGTGACTTGGGTAGGTCTGGTTAGCTCGGTAATTTTTGCGGCCATTGGCTATGTGATTAGTCGCCTAATTGGTTTTACAGTTATTGAATCTGGCATTGTTGGCGCGGCCATGATGTTTTCTAGTACCATCATCGGTATTAAGTTATTACCCACCACAATTTTACATCACCAGCATACAGGTGAAGTGATGATTAGTGTTTTGCTGTTGCAGGATTTAATTGCGATCGTGGTGTTGTTGTTAATGCATGCGACTACGATCGGTGGAGTGCTGTGGAAAGATATGGTGTGGGTGGCGATTGGTTTTCCGGCGGTGCTAGTATTTGCCTTTTTATTTGAGCGTTTTGTATTAATTCGTTTGTTTGCTAAATTTAACCGCATTAAAGAATATATGTTTTTAGTGGCAATTGCCTGGTGTTTAGGAATGGCAGAACTGGCCACCAAGCTTGGTCTATCGAGTGAGATTGGTGCTTTTGTTGCGGGGGTGAGTTTAGCTTCCAGCCCCATTTCAATTTATATTGCTGAAAGCTTAAAGCCGGTGAGAGATTTTTTCTTGGTGATGTTTTTCTTTTCGGTGGGTGCAAGTTTTAATTTAAATTATTTTACCGTGGTAATTATTCCGGCAGCAATAGTGGCAATCATATTCTTTTTGTTAAAGCCATTGGTATACCGATGGTTATTGCATCAAGTCGGTGAAACTAAGCATGTGGCCTGGGAAGTAGGTGCGCGTTTAGGGCAAATTAGTGAGTTCTCTTTAATTATTGCTTACGTTGGTTTGCAGACCCATTTAATTTCGGCGCAGGCAGCTTACCTAATTCAAGCGGCCACTATATTATCATTTGTATTTTCTTCTTACTTGGTGGTGTTGCGTTACCCAACGCCGGTGGCACTATCTGACCGGTTACGGCGGGATTAGTTAATAAGGAGTCCTTATGGAATTTATCATTATATTATTAGTATTGGCTTTGCAACGCTTTATGAAGTTAGGCAGTGGCAAGTATCAATTTGATTGGATGACACCTTACTATAATTGGTTGCGCGCCAAAGTTAATTATGTGGGTCGCGGGCATCCTTTGGTTGAGTTGGTTATTATTGTAGTGCCGGTATTGTTGGCTTTGGCGATTGTGATTGCGTTAATTTCTTTACTGTCATTTAAAGTGGGTTATTTTGTGGTTCTTGCCGTGTTGCTTTGGTATTGCATTGATGGACGAGATTTAAGCCACGAGCCTTATCCAGATTCGAATACGCAAACAACCCTGTTGACTGTATATCGTAAATTGTTTGCAGTATTGTTTTGGTTTGCTTTGTTTGGCCCTATTGGTTTAGCGTTGTATGTTAGTGTTGAAGCCTTAATTAATTGTTTGCAGTCGCATGATGAGCCAGGTGAGTTGTTAGATTTTTCGATTAAAACTCAAGCAGTATTTGATTGGCTACCGATTCGATTGGTTGGCTTAGCATTTGCGTTGGTGGGGCATTTTACGGTGGTGTTTAAGGTTTGGTTGCCACAGGTTTGGCAAGGTTTAAAAGATTCACCGAATCTAATATTGAGTTATGCTATGGCTGCGCTATGTTCGTCAAAATCAAGCGACGAATCAACTCCAAATTCCGAGCTTGCTAATGTTGATCAAGCCGAGTTGATCAAGCTAATCGATCGGGCCTTATTGGTTTGGTTGGTGCTGATGCTGATACTTACGGTGCATGCGTGGCTAAGTTAGGTATACAATTCTTAAGCAATCTATGCTAAGGTGATTCGCCGCCGGTGGGCGGGGATTAGCTTACTAGTCATGGTATAATTATTACTCACAGATGTTATCTAAGGTGCGCATTTATGGCTGACGATCAGAATCGTGATATCGATCCGCAGGAGACTCAAGAATGGCGTGATGCGCTAGCCTCGGTATTGGAATTTGAAGGCGCTGAGCGGGCAGAGTTTATTTTAAAGCAAATAGCTGACCAGGCGAGTCGTTTAGGTCTCACAACGGCTAGTGCTACGCACACTCCCTATATCAACACGCTTGATCCAGACCAAGAAGCCAAGCTGCCAGTTGAAGAAGTCAAGCTGGTGGAGGCGCTGACCAATATTCATCGCTGGAATGCGATTGCGATGGTGATGCATGCTGGTAAACATGATAGCAGTTTAGGTGGTCATATCGCCAGTTATGCTTCGGTGGCCATTGTTTTTGAAGTGGGCTTAAATTATTTTTTTCATGCTAAAGATTTAGTGTTCTTTCAGGGGCACTCTTCACCGGGAATTTATGCCCGGGCATTTCTAGAGGGGCGTTTATCAGCTGAGCAAATTCAGGCGTTTCGCCAAGAGTATTTTAAGGACGGCGTCGCCTCTTATCCGCACCCTTGGTTAATGCCAGAGTTTTGGCAATTTGCTACCGTGTCGATGGGTTTTAGCCCCATTATGGCCGTGTATCAAGCACAGTTTTTAAAATATTTAGATAATCGTGGTCTGCAAGATACCCAGCAAAGGAAAGTCTGGGCTTTTTTAGGTGACGGCGAAATGGATGAGCCAGAATCGATAGGTTGTATCCGTCTAGCTGGCCGACAAAAATTAGATAATTTAATTTTTATTATTAATTGTAATTTGCAACGTTTGGATGGGCCAGTCTACGGTAATGGTCAAATAGCTCAGGAACTAGAAGGTGTGTTTCGTGGCGCCAATTGGAATGTAATTAAAACTATTTGGGGCAGCGGTTGGGATCGTTTATTTGCTAAAGACAAGCAAGGGCTATTATTAAAGCGCATTAGCGAATTAGTTGATGGCGAATATCAAAATTATAGTGCACGTGGTGGTGATTACTTACGAGATAAATTTTTTGGCAAGTATCCAGAACTAAAAGAACTGGTTGCTGATATGACAGATGAGCAATTAAAAACTGAGTTAATTGATGCCGGCCATGACGTGCAAAAAGTATATGCAGCCATGCATGCAGCGGCGAATCATCAAGGTTCGCCCACGGTTATTTTAGTCAAAACCGTTAAAGGTTATGGCATGGGCTCGGTGGGTGAGGCGTTAAATGTGACGCATCAAACCAAAAAAATGCCGCTGGATATTTTAAAAGAATTTCGTGATCGTTTTTGTTTGGAGCTAACTGATAAGCAAATTGAAAAATTAGAATTTTTAAAACCGAAAAAAACTGATCCGCGGATGCGGTTTTTACATGAGCAACGGAAAAAGCTTGGTGGTTATTTGCCGGCTCGAGCGCATCGACAAGAAGCGGCGATAGAAATTCCACCGTTAAAAACTTTTCAAGCGCAGCTGGATAGTACGGGTGAGCGAGAAATTTCTACCACTATGGCATTCGTGCGTTTTTTGGCGGTGTTATTGCGCGATAAAAACGTTAAAGAACATGTGGTGCCTATCGTTGCTGATGAGTCGAGAACTTTTGGCATGGAAGGTTTATTTCGTCAGATTGGTATCTATGCCCCAAAGGGCCAGCTTTATGAGCCTGAAGATCGTCAGCAGCTAATGTATTACCGTGAAGACTCCAAAGGCCAATTATTTCAACAAGGTTTAACTGAAGAAGGCGCTTTGTCTTGTTGGATTGCGGCGGGCATGTCGTATTCATTAAATAACTTGCCAATGATTCCATTTTTTATTTATTACTCGATGTTTGGTTTCCAACGT
>JAHZKQ010000284.1 GCA_022600315.1 Gammaproteobacteria bacterium | reverse complement strand
CTACTGCCTCAGAGATTAAGCAACAAATAAAAGCAACAGAGAAAACCTTAGCAGAACTACAAGCTAGACAATTAAAAAGCCAAGCAATACTAGCTGAAAAGATCAAGTTAAGAAGGCTAAAAAATAAAGTAATCCACATTTTACAAAGCCTTAATAATAGCCACACTCATGCTGGGCAAATTTTTTCCCATGTGACTTTACACGAACTTGGACATTTACTAAGACTTGAACATCCAGAAGAACTAAGTACAGCATCACTTATAAGTACACAACCAAGTATTATGCACCCCTATATTGATACCGCCATTCCTACAGCAAACATCTCTACACAACCTGGCCAGTTAGATATAAAAGCCTGCAGCATAATTTACAATCCAAAACGTCCTGATATTATCCCTAAAAAAACTTACCTTCCACAAAATTTTGTTGCCATTATCCCTTTGGCATCCGCCATTGGCTTAATCGCTGGCATTATAGATGAAATTAGTAACTTAACCTATCAACCTAAAACAAAGCATGCCATTGCCAACCACATTCGTGCAAAAGAATACTTAAAACTACTGGTATTTTATAATCTGTCTATACCAATTCAGCCGACAAGTTATTGCATCAAAACCGAAGCTATCCTATTGGCCAATCAATATGCCGCCCACAATAAAATACCAAATAATATTGTTGTAGGTATGCTAAACGCCGGCATGTTATTAAGCTTTTACTGGAATAATCCCGACTTTTTTGCCGATAACGGCGGAGAATGTATCAAACAAATCATTACTACAACCGCTGTTTATCTTGGTTTTCGTCACATTGGCGGGAAACTATTGGTGCAGGGAATAAAAAATATCGCCACTTGCAGCGGCGTTAGCGAAATAGTGACTACCGGCATAACAAGCGTTAAAGATAAGCTTAGCGCTTTATTATGGGGTGGGCCCAATGATACAAATGAGCAACAACCCCCACAACCCGAGCGCGGCTGTGGAATTATGTAAGCCTAAACGTTTCCAGCAAAATAACTTTGCGTGCCTTGAGCACTAATCGCTTCAGCCAAACGTTTTAAACCATGCGCATACGCAGCGGTGCGCATACTGATTTTACGCTCTAACATAAGCTCATACACTTTATTAAACTCACGCGACATAATCACTTCGAGTTTTTCACGCACTTCTTCTAAAGGCCAATAATAGCCATTTTTATTTTGCACCCATTCGAAATAACTGACCGTTACCCCACCCGCATTAGCCAAAATATCGGGGATAATTAAAATATCTCGTTGACTTAAAGCCCGACTAGCTTCGCTGGTGATTGGACCATTAGCCACTTCAACAATCACCGGGGCTTTAATTGCATCGACATTATCATTGTGAATGACATTTTCTAAGGCAGCCGGAATTAATATATCCACATCAAGCGCCAATAACTCATCGTTACTAATATGATCTGCCGGCACTGCCTCACAAACGGTTTCTTCACAATACACAGGTTGCACTTGTTTGGATTCATTTTTAGCGTGCACTAAACTTGGCACATCAAAACCGTGCTCACTGAAAATTCCCCCTTTAGAATCACTCACTGCCACAATACGATAACCATCACGATGCAAAAGTGCTGCGACATGTTGGCCGGCATTACCAAACCCTTGCACCGCTACACGAATATCACTCGGGTTCCACTTGCGACGCTTTTCTAGCTGCTTAATGCAATAATATGCCCCACGCCCAGTCGCATCATCACGCCCCAAACTACCACCCATGGAAACCGGCTTGCCGGTAATCACGCCTGGTGTGTGTGACCGCATAATCTTGGAATATTCATCCATCATCCAACCCATAATAATTGCGTTGGTGTAAACATCGGGCGCAGGAATATCTGTCTGCGGACCAATAAAATCCACCGCCTGTTCAATAAAACCGCGACTTAAGCGTTCGATTTCCAAACGCGACAACTTTTTAGGATCGACAATCACACCACCTTTACCGCCACCAAAGGGAATACCTACCACCGCACATTTGACTGTCATCCAAAATGCCAGGGCTTTAACTTCGCTTAGGGATACATTCGGGTGAAAACGAATTCCACCCTTGGTTGGGCCGCGACTATTGTTATAGCGAACTCGATAACCGGTAAAGATTTCTAAAGAACCATCGTCTTTGCGAACCGGAATAGAAATTTCTAAAGCGCTTTCAGCATGCTTTAGGCGTTCGATGGTTTCTGGATCAATTTCAATGTGCTTCGCAGCTTGATCAAGATGGGACAAAGCATCTTCAAAAATATCGGCCATGACGAGGATCTCCTGTTGGAAAATTTCGCCAAGGATAGCAGATCTTTTCGGCTTTAAAAAGCAGTTAGCTGGCACGCTGTGGTAAGTAGCGCCCCAGAAAAGCCGCCACCAATAATAAAACCGGCAGTATGGTTAGTGCCTTTTCATAATGGGTCATCGTAAGGTGCTGCAAGTTGATGCCACCACCTAATAACCAACCTATAAGCGGTTGCAACAATGGCGCGGTAATCATTGCCAGCATATTGGCAAAACCGATACTGGTAGCACGCACACTGGGCAAGGCAATCTCATTGGCAATCGCAAGATTTAATACATAGCTAGTTGATACCATACCCAGCAGCAATAACACCGGCGCCAATAAAAATAACGGTAGATCTGGAAGATAAATGACGATACTCAATAAAGCTGCTGATGCTAATGCGCTAACCACCAATACGCGCCGACGCCAATGTGGATAACGATTATCTAGCCAACCGATAATTGGACAGCCAATCGCTAACCCCACAAAAGCAATATCATCTACTTCGGTGGCAGTAAATAATGATAGATGGTGCGCCGCCTGCAGGTAAGGAACTGCCCATAAAGCCAAAAACACAGTCACCAAACTAAAAATTAAACCGCCGTAAATACCGTTGATCCAGGCCACCGGCTTAACAAATAACTTCTTTAAATCAGCAAAAAAATGACTCGGCGCCTGCACAGCAATCGGCGTGACATTGCTTGGCATATCGCGCACAAAAACCCAGATCATGCTGGCAATTATAAAAGCAATAATGCCCGCACCCAACATACAATGCCGCCAACCAAAATCTAAAATCAGTGCCGCTAAGGCCACGCCGCCCAAAACCGTACCCAACATGCCAAAGGCTTCAGAAATTGAGACCATAAAAGCAAAACGCTCAATTGGAAACCATTGCGCAATCAAGTGCAGCGCCCCCACAAAAGCAAACGCACACCCTGCCCCCATTAATAACCGACCCATCAAAGCCAACCAAAGCGCATGACCGCCACCAAAACAAAATGCTCCAGCCGTTGCTACTAAGGCACCCAAAGTCAGCAAGCGTCTTGGTCCAAACCGATCAATCAATATCCCGGCCGGTGCCTGTAAAATCACATAAACATAATAATAAGCACTCGCCAAAAGCCCACCACCAAAGGCGGAAAGATGAAAGCTTTGCATCAAGCCACCGATAATTTCGCCTGAAGATAACTGAATAAAAAATTGAAATAGCACAAAACTGGCCGCAATAGCCCACACTAACCAAGCGTGAGCATGGCTATTTTTGGGCATCGGTCGGCGGCGCCTTGGTGGACGCGGTGGGGATGCAGAAAACCCTGTGTCGTTAATTGCTTTCATGTTGTCGGGCCTGAAAGTAAAAAAATTAACCAATCCGATATAATATAACGAATAGTCCAATTTGCAAGCAAAACTTGACCCGCAAACGAAAGAAATTAGCGGCTATTTGGTGAGGTAGTTTTTTGAGTATAACGCGACTCTATTCGCTTGCCTATAGATTCTGCTAACATAACGAAAACACTTTTCGGGGTACTCATGACAGACTCAACCCAAGGCTTATCGCTTAAAGAACTCGGCGTGATAACCGCTATCGGCAAAGATGCCAAAAGCTTCTTGCAAGGCCAGTTAACTTGTGATCTCGACACGCTTGGCGAAGGCCAAGCCAGCCTCGGCGCAGTCTGCAATATCAAAGGTCGAATGGTGGCAAGCTTCTGGATTCTAGCAGTCGAAAATGGCTACTGGTTGATTCTGCCTAATAGTATGATTCACATTACCCTCGAGCACCTTAAGCCCTATAGTGTATTTTCTAAAATAGAGCTTAAACCCGCACCAGAACATAAAGTGTTTGGCATCATTGGCAAGCCAGATAATGACAAGGGGGAATTATTTACCTGCGATAATGATCGGTTTATTTTAATCACCACAACAGACTATTTAATCACAAACCCCATCGATCAAAACGCCTGGAATCAGCTTGATATCGAACAAGGTCTAGCGCTTATTCAACCAGAGTTATCCGAAAAATTTATTCCACAAATGCTAAACTACCAAATGCTCGGCGGTTTATCTTTCGATAAAGGCTGTTACCTTGGCCAAGAAATCGTTGCCCGTAGTGAATTTCGCGGCAAACTAAAGCGCCATATTCATCAATTCACTCTAACCAGTAAAACAGTGCCTAAAATTGGCATGGACATTTTTTCCGGTAATGAAGTGGTTGGCATGATTGTGCAATGCGCCTTAATTAAATCGGCCCAATACTCGGTGCTAGCGGTATTACAAGATCAAGTAAGCAAACAAAGTTTAGCGCTTACGCCGCAATAACGGAAATAAAATCACATCACGAATTGAAGCACTGTCGGTAAATAACATCACCAATCGATCGATACCAATCCCCTCACCGGCAGTTGGCGGCAAACCGTACTCAAGCGCTGCAATATAATCTTCATCAAAAGTCATCGCTTCACTGTCTCCCGCATCACGGGCTTTTAATTGCGCCTCAAAACGTTGCGCTTGATCTTCGGGATCATTTAATTCTGAAAACGCATTAGCAATTTCACGCCCGCCGATATATAACTCAAAGCGATCAGTCATTGTAGGATCCTGATCGTTGGCGCGCGCTAAAGGTGAAACTTCAGCCGGATGCGCGGTAATAAATGTAGGCTGGGATAGATTTTCTTCGACCAAGTGTTCGAATAACTCAAATTGAATCTTCCCTAAACCCCAAGAATCATGCACCTCAAGTTTGACTTTTTCAGCCGCAGCTTTCGCTGAATTTAAATCTTGCAAATCCATTAATTTTATTTCGGGGTGATATTCCACAATAGAATCCAACATACTTAAACGTCGAAAGGGTTTGGCAAAATCAATCTCTATGCCTTGGTAGTTAAGCTTGGTAGTGCCCAATACATTTTTCGCCAACTCACGAAACATCACCTCAGTTAAATCCATCATATCTTCATAATCAGCATAAGCTTGATAAAATTCCAACATGGTGAATTCAGGATTATGTCGGGTAGAAACACCCTCGTTGCGAAAGTTACGATTTAATTCATACACTTTTTCAAAGCCCCCCACCACTAAGCGCTTTAAATAAAGTTCAGGTGCTACCCGCATATATAATTCCATATCTAACGCATTATGATGCGTCATAAATGGCCTAGCAATTGCGCCACCCGCTTGCGCTTGCATCATTGGAGTTTCAACTTCAACAAAACTACGGCTATCCAAAAAGCGTCGTACTTCGCCAATGATTTTTGAACGCACTCGAAAAATTTCCCGCACCTCTTCGTTGGCGATTAAATCTAAATAACGTTGACGAAACCGTTGCTCTTGATCCGCCAGACCATGAAACTTATCCGGCATGGGTCGTAAGGATTTAGTGAGTAATTTTATGGCTGTGACTTTAACCGATAATTCATTAGTTTTAGTACGAAATAAAACTCCACTAGCGCCAACAATATCACCTAAATCCCAACGCTTAAATGCCGCGTAAACGCCTTCCGGTAAATTATCGCGCGCCACATAAAGTTGCATCTTACCTGACATATCTTGAATATGTGCAAAACTTGCCTTACCCATTACTCGACGGGTTAACATGCGCCCGGCAATTTTTACCTGCACAGGATTAGCTTCTAATGCCGCAGCATCCTTCGATTCGTATTCAGCGTGCAAATCAGCACTTAAGGCGTCGCGCTTAAAATCATTTGGATAAGCATTGCCTTGCTGTCTTAACTCAGCCAATTTGGCTTTGCGCTCAGCCACTTGCTCGTTAGTCTCTTTCGCCGCATCTACCGTTACCTGTTCTGAATCGCTCAACCGCCCATCCCCTAATCCATAAAAGGCTCTATAATACCGGCTCTGCTTAAATGAGGCAATGAATGCAACAATTGCCATAAGCGCTATCACAGAACCGTTGTGAGCAATAGATGTTTCGGCTAGACTGATTGGATTGGTCTTACGACAAGGATGTGTCTATGAAGAATCTTCGCGGCTGGATAACTTGGTTTATCGCCACACTTTATGTGATTTATTCATTTACTCTAACAACTGCTGCCGCGGTTTTTTCTCCAAAAATAAAAAGCGCCTTAGATCTTAGTGCCGTACAAGCCACCCTGGCCGTTACCGCCTTTGTGGTGGGTTTTGCCTGCATGCAAATTCCAGCCGGATACCTACTCGATAAATATCGCACCCGCTATGTTGTCACTGCAGGTATTTTAATTCTAGCCATTGGCAACCTGACCACTTCCTTTGCTAACAACTTATTAGTCTTTAGTGCCGCTAATTTTGTCCAAGGTATTGGCGCTTCATTTGCCTTTGTGGCCGCAGGAGTTTTAATTGGCCAGTGGTTTAAACCAAAAACCTTTCCAATTTTATTTGGCTTAACGCAAGCTTTGGCTTGTATATTATCTGGTATATTACATTATTGTCTTGCTAAAGCATTAGATGATAACACCTGGAGCGAACTATACTTTGCGTTATCCGCTGTGGGATTTATTCTGGTCATTGTTGCTTTTAGCTTTATTCGCAGCCCCACCAAAAAAATACCTCACTCCAAGCTTTCATTAATAGCCGCATTGAAAAAAGTCTGCATTAAACCTCAGCTATGGCTCTGCACAATTGCAGCCGCCACTTCACTTGGGGTGCTGCTAGCCTATGCCAGTTTTTGGTATCAT
>JAHZKQ010000283.1 GCA_022600315.1 Gammaproteobacteria bacterium | reverse complement strand
TTGTAATGTCAGGTGCTTCAACCATTAACAAAACCAAGTCGGCTTGCTCTATATGCGCCCAGGCACGCTTAATGCCTTCTTGTTCAACAACGTCTTCTGTAAGGCGCAAACCTGCGGTGTCAACAATATGTAATGGCAAGCCATCAATATGAATATATTCGCGCAAACTGTCTCGCGTGGTGCCAGCGATATCGGTAACGATCGCCGCCTCTTTACCACTTAAACAATTTAATAAACTGGATTTTCCGACATTTGGTTTGCCAACAATTACCACACTCAAGCCTTCTTGCATTAATGTGCTTTGCGCAGCTTGTTGTTGAATATTCTTTATTTTTTTAACTAGGATAATTAGCTTTTCTTGAACGTGGCTGTCTTTTAGAAAATCCACCTCTTCTTCAGGAAAGTCAATTGCCGCTTCGACATACATACGCAGCTCGGTTAATTCAGCTTGCAACTGATGAATTAACTTTGAAAACTCACCCTGCAAAGATCTTATTGCCAGTCTTGCCGCTTGTACGGAACCGGCATCGATTAAGTCGGCAATTGCTTCTGCTTGAGTTAAGTCTAATTTATTATTTAAAAATGCCCGCTCACTAAATTCGCCTGGCCTTGCCAAGCGTGCACCAAGCGTTAATATTTCTTGTAATAAACTATCTAGCACAACAGGGCTACCGTGACATTGAAATTCAATCACATCTTCACCGGTAAATGAGTGCGGACCTGGAAAGAAAATCACTAAGCCTTCATCAATTGTTTCTGCTTGAGCGGTTTTAAGAACACTAAATGTTGCTACTCTAGGGGAAAGTTTTTGTTTGCTAATCTTACTGGCGATGTTTTTTGCTTGCGGGCCTGACATTCTAACAACGCCAATGCCACCCCGACCTGGCGGGGTGGCTATTGCTGCAATCGTATCTTCAGTTTTCATCGCTTAAAAGGTTTATTTTTTCTTGCGTTTCTTTTTTTGTTTTTGCGCTTCGGCTTTGGGATCAAAGGTTCGCATAATCCACCACTGCTGTAATACGGACACACAGTTATTGACCAACCAATAAAGCACCAAGCCTGCCGGAAAAGTCACAAAAAACACGGTAAATACTACTGGTAAAAACATCATCATTTTTGCTTGAGTCGGATCCGGTGGTGGCGGGCTCAGCTTTTGCTGCAAGAACATGCTAATACCCATTAAAACCGGTAACACATAATAAGGATCTTTAATGGTTAAGTCATGAATCCAAAAAATAAATGGCGCCTGTCTTAACTGCACTGTTTCCACTAAGACATAATACAATGCAAAAAACACCGGAATTTGGACTATGATCGGTAGACAGCCTCCCAGCGGATTAATTTTTTCTTTTTTGTAAAACTCCATAGTGGCTTTACTAAGCGCTTGCTTATCATCGCCATGACGTTCCTTTAGGGCTTGCATGCGCGGTTGCACTTCACGCATTTTTGCCATCGAGCGATAAGATTTAGCTGACAAAGGATAAAATATTAGTTTAATTAGCACGGTCACCAAAATAATCGACCAACCCCAGTTACCAACTACATGATGTATCCATGACATCACCGCAAAAATTATTTTTGATAACCACCAAAGCCAACCATAATCAACCGTTAAATCTAAGCCTTTTGCCAACGGCTTTAATTGTTTGGCAATTTCAGGGCCTACATAAATTTTAGATTGGTGGCTTGCCGAAACCCCCGGCTGTAAAACTACAGGCTCGGTTTGATATCCTAAAACAAACGTTTTGTTTTTAGGGCCTTCGCCTTGGCCAAACACATAACTATAAAAGTGATTGGTGGTTTCTTGCGGCGGTATAAAGGTTGATAGAAAATAATGCTGCTGCATCGCAACCCAACCACCACGTATATTTTCCGAAATATTGTCGTTGTTTAAAAAGCGTTTGTTTAAACTCTTAAACGATAGTTTTTTATATGGCGTGTCCGGTAAAGAAATCGCTGCACCCGTATAGGCACGGCCATGGAAAAAACCTTTATGACTCACATCACGCTGAACCAATTGATAATAAAAACTCCCAAACCATTTTTTATTGGAATTATTTGTTACTTTGGTTTTTATCGGCACCGCGTAATTATCACGTTTAAACGTATAAGTTTTATTAATTAGTAAGCCGTTATTGGTTTTACCTGTCAAGCGAACCACTAAAACATTTTTCTGTGGGCCAAGCTGATAATGTGCTTGGCCAGCTGAAAACACAGTCTTGTCTAGGTTTGCCTTGGTTACCCCCATCTGGGCAATATAAATCTCTGCCTGATTGGGATTTAAAATCTGTACCGGTTGATTTTTTTGCTGCAGCGACACTGGGTACTTAAGTAGCTTAACGCTGACTAAGTTACCGCCCTTACGGCTAATACCAACCTCCAAGACATCGGTTTTTGCGGTAATTAGATCTGTCGGACTCACCGTGCCTGCGATTCCAGTGTGAGTTTGAGCAGATAAATGTTTAACATTATTGCCGGTCGTCGTTGCCGGAGTATATGACGGGGTATAATTTGTTGAGTTGCTACCATTAACTGGCGCCTGTGCTTGCTGCACCGCTTTCACATTGGCAGGCGGGTAGTCCTTCTGCCAAGCTTGCCAAATAAAAACCCCTAGTAACGCTAAAGCAAAATATAATGCTAGCTTGCGAAAATTATCCATGTTTATTTCAACCTATCAGGAACAGGATCAAAACCACCTGAATGCAGCGGATGACACCGCAGCAATCGGCGAACCAGTAAATAAAGACCCACCACTATACCAAATCGACGCAACGCTGTTTGTGCATATTGCGAACAAGACGGGTAGAATCGACAACAATTGCCTAGCAATGGGCTCAACAGCCAACGATAAAGCGTAATCAGGCCAATAATGGTTTGGCAGAACGCTTGATTAATCTTGTGAATAATTCGTTTAAAC
>JAHZKQ010000282.1 GCA_022600315.1 Gammaproteobacteria bacterium | reverse complement strand
CTGAGGACAATAGCAAGCCTCATAGACTCTATTAAAATTTTCAATGCCAACACTAAAATGATAATTCAATATATCTACTTCTTTTGAGCTAAGCGTCACCATATTCCTTGGCAATACAGGCTTTGCACTCGTGCAATCATTTTGCCCCGTCACACCGATTTGCACTAACCCCAATACAAAATCTCGCGCTGCTTGAGGGTTTTTAAAATATAATTGAAACTTTGCAGATTGATGGCCAATAGCTTGTAAAAACTTGGGATCTTGCAAAAACCAACCAAGAGGGCTGTCTTTTATATTTGGATTTTGGCCGATTGTAAGCGCTTGATCCATAGCGGGGCGAAAGATTTTTTCAAAATGTTTTACATGTGCCGTATTATAAAAGCCCATAACTTTACCCTCTCCAATGCAGTTGAAATAATTGCCAAAGCGCCAGATTGTAGCGACTGGCTTTTTTAAGTCAACTAAAATATCGGGTAAATTCTAGCCTAAGAACGGGATCGCCACTAGCTCAGGGACTTGCCAAAAGTGATCGCTTAAGCTATAGTGCACGCCTTAACGCTTGAGGAAAATCTTATGCAAACCGATATTCATCCAAATTATCAAGACATTAAGGTTGTTTGTAGTTGCGGCCATAACTTCGTGACCCGCTCAACTTCTAAAGATGAATTGCATCTTGATATCTGTAATGAGTGCCACCCTTTCTTTACCGGTCAACAGAAGATGATCGACACCGCTGGTCGAGTTGAACGTTTCCGCAAGAAGTATGCGGCGCGTGGCAAAGCCAAACCGGCTGATAAGAAAGAAGACGACAGTTAATCACGCCATCAATTGATCCAAGGCTGCCTCAATCACCGCCACACCGCGGCGGTTGTCGTGGCTGTTTTCGCTTAAGTAACGGCGCCACTTTTTAGCCCCCGGCTCACCCTGAAACAATCCCACTAAGTGCCGCGTTAAATGCCTGAGTGGCACACCCTGTTTTAATTGTTTCGCCACATAAAGCAAATACTTTAATACCACCTGACGCTTAGAAATTAATGGATAATCTGCGCCATAAATTACTTGATCAATATTGGCAAATAAATAAGGGTTAGCATAAGCTGCCCGCCCCAACATCACGCCATCAACAAAATTTAAGTGATTTTTAATGTCCATTAAGGTTTTAATCCCACCATTAATAATGATTTCTAATGTCGGAAAATCTTGCTTAAGCTGATAGACGCAAGAATAATTTAAAGGTGGCACTTCGCGATTTTGTTTTGGACTCAAACCTTTTAGCCAAGCCTTGCGGGCATGCACAATTAAGGTATGACAACCCGCGTTCACAACTTGTTGCACAAAATTAACCAGCTCAGCATAAGAATCTTGCTCATCGACACCAATTCGGGTTTTCACTGTAACTGGAATTTTAACCTTCGCTTGCATGGCGGTTACTAATTCTGCTACCAGTTCAGGTTCTTGCATTAAACAAGCGCCAAATCGACCTGCCTGGACTCTAGGGCTTGGGCAGCCCACATTCAAATTCACTTCACTGTAACCAAAATCTTCAGCAATACCAGCCGCACTGGCAAGTAGCTTTGGATCAGAACCGCCGAGCTGCACTGCTAATGGCTGCTCAGTATCATCAAAGCCCAATAAATAATCTCGATCGCCATGAATGACAGCGTTGGCGGTTAGCATCTCCGTATACAAATAAGTATGCTGACTAATACAACGCAATAACATGCGAAAATGTCGATCAGTACAGTCCATCATTGGAGCAATTGAAATACATCGTCTATTCATTAGCCTGCTTCTGATTAAAAAAAACCCATTGTAGCAAGCTACCGGCAGAATTAAAATGCCATCTGAAATTGAAACTGCTATACTTTTTATATAGTTAATCTGCAGGAGGCAGCATGAAATCGAATCTAGTCAGGACGGTAATTTTTGGCGTATCTCTAGTGCTTACTGCCAACAGCTTTGGCAACACCAAGGCAAGCTTTCCCATCCATAGCGTGGTTGGCAACCCACTCGGAGCGCGTGATAATTACACCCTAAATAGCAAAAAAAGCCAAGATGTTAGCGTCTTGTGTCGCTTTATTAATACGGGTGACACCGAGGCCGACTTAAAAGTCTGGATTAATCCCACCGCCCAAGAGCCTGAGACTAGCATTCATCTGGCAGCTGGCAAAACCGCCAAACCTAGCATTGTTAGCAAAAAATTTACCATTAAAACCGGCACTCACTGGTGGTGCCTAATTAATTTGCCCGACAAAGAAAAAATGAAGCTACATGACTGCGGGTATTTATCGATTTCCGATGCGGCCATTGTGACCCATAACCCCTTTGCCGTTTGGAAACAAGTTGAAAGACCCAAACGCACGAGCTATCAATGCAGCATTCAAAAACCCAATAAGGACTTAAGCTTTTTTCCGTTTGTTAAATAATTTCAGCTGAAAAAAGATTGCCGCGCTACCACTTGCAATGACAGTTGGGGAAACATAATAAAGCACGATGCGTTATGTCAAACAAGTCGCTTTATACATATGATACAT
>JAHZKQ010000032.1 GCA_022600315.1 Gammaproteobacteria bacterium | reverse complement strand
GCATTTATTTGCAAGATGTTTATACCGGTAAGCGAGAATTAATTTCTCGTTATCAGGGCATTAATGGCGCGCCAGCGGTATCACCTGATGGTAAATATATGGCTTTGGTTTTAACGTTAACTGGCAATCCAAAAATTTATTTATTAAATTTAAAAACTAAACACTTAGCTCAAATGACGCGTGGTTATTCAATTGATACCGAGCCGGCATGGGCACCAGACAGCCAGTCTTTTGTATTTACTTCAAGCCGTGGCGGCAATCCGCAGGTTTACCGCTATTATTTAGCCAATAAGAAAATTCAGCGAGTCACTTTTCAAGGAAATTATAATGCGCGTGCGTCATTTTTACCAAATGGGCAAGGTATTGTGATGATGCATCGCGAGACAAATTTATTTGGCATTGCCTATCAAGATTTTCGAACTGGACGGATAAATATTTTAACCCAATCCGGTTTTGATGAATCACCCAGTGTTGCCCCCAATGGGCAGCTAGTGATATATGCCACTCGATATGGAGATCAGGGTGTTTTAGCACAAGTATCGATAAATGGACAAATTAAACTGCGGTTGCCAGCGCGTGAAGGTTCAGTGCGTGAGCCAGCCTGGTCGCCTTTTTAAATGAGGAGAAACTTTATGAAACTTTATCAGGCAGTAACGTTAACTGCACTTGTTAGCGGTTGTACTTTATTGGCAGCTTGTAGTGGTCCAAATCACACCACTGCATATAATGGCCGTAGTGCTCAATCGGGCGCACAAGGTGCGCAGGCTTATCGTGCCAACCGAAATGGTAATTATCAGTATAATGGCTCTGGTGCACATGCTAGCAGCAATTTTTATCCGCGCAATTCAAGAACGGCGCCAAGTGATCAAACCTACTATTTTGCTTTTAATAGCAGTAAATTACTGACCGATGAGTTGGCTGCGATGCAGATTCAGGCACGTTATTTGGCGACTCATCCGCGAGCAAGCATTCGCTTAGAAGGAAATACTGACAATCGTGGCAGTCGCGAATATAATGTCGGGCTGGGTTGGCGGCGTGACCAAACGGTAGAACGCTATTTTGAACAGCAGGGCGTGTCACCTAAACAGATTCAGATGATCAGTTATGGTAAGGAACATCCTGCTGTACGCGGTAATAACGAACGCGCTTGGGCTTTAAACCGTCGCGTGAATTTAAAATATAAAGGTTAATCAATATGTACAAGTTGTCCAAATTATTTTTAGTGATTGGACTGGTTGTGACAACCGGCGCTTTGGCAGACCAAGCGCCGGTGGTTGCGGCAAGTCAAGCCAGTTTGCCTGCGGCAACGCCTGTGCCTATGCAACCTGCGCCAGCCAATATTCCTTTAAAATCGGGCCCGCAATTACCGCAAACCACTAACGGTGATGCGCATCCTTATTATACCCGCGATCCACAACCGGTTGCGGTGCAAGCTGAGAGTGATAATGGCCCACGTTTGGCCCCGGTGGTGCAAGCTCAGCCGATGGATACTTTATCGGCGCCACAAAATACTGATGATAATACAGCAGACAAAACGCAATCGTTACATAATGGTTGGACCATGCATCGGGTCGACCAAAATGATGCGGTAGCCACTAATGTTGCGAGCCAATCAGCGCCGGTGGTTAGTGGTACCCAAAATTTATCCATGTTGCAACGGGTAACGCGTTTGGAGCAACAAATGCAAAATACCACACGGATGAATTTGCCACAGCAGGTCAGTGACTTGCAGCAGGAAATGCAGCAAATTAATGGTCAGCTGCAGGTGCAGCAACACGATATTAAATTACTCAATGATCAGCTGCGCAGTTTTTATCAGGATTTAAGTCAGCAAATTCAACAGCTGAAAAATCTAAATGGCAGTTCCGCAGTTAATTCAAACTCAGCACCGGTTAAAGCCACACCAAATGTTGGTGTAAGTATGCAGATGCGAGAAACTAATGCCTTTAATGGTGCATTTAAATTATTGCGCCAAAGGCAGTATGACAAAGCCAGAGCTGAGTTTCAAAGTTACTTAAGTAATTATCCGAACGGTCACTATATAGTGAATGCGCATTATTGGTTGGGTGAAATTAATTTACAGCAAAAAGATTCTAAGGCGGCGGCTAGTGAATTTAACATTGTTATTAAACAATTTCCAAAATCAACTAAAGCGGCAGATGCGCGGTTAAAACTAGCTTTAATTCATATTCAAAATGGTAATTTAGCTGCAGCAAAACAAGAGCTATTGACGATCAAGCAGCAGCAGCCAGGCTCAACGGCGGCGCAATTGGCTACCATTAAATTGCAACAACTCGAAGCGATGCCAGCTTCGCAATAAGCTTGTGAAAGATACTTTACGCATTACGGAAATTTTTCACTCTTTGCAGGGAGAAACTAACACCGTTGGATTGCCAACGGTGTTTGTGCGCTTAACCGGTTGTCCACTGCGCTGTCAATATTGCGATACGGCTTATGCTTTTCATGGCGGCGATAATATGTTATTGCCTGATATATTGGATCAGATTGCGAAGTATCAGCCGCGCTATGTTACGGTTACAGGTGGTGAGCCACTGGCGCAACCTAATTGCATCCCATTATTAAAAGCACTTTGCGATCAAAATTATTCGGTCTCATTGGAAACTAGTGGTGCGTTGGATATCAGTGCAGTTGATCCGCGAGTAATGAAAATTTTTGACATTAAAACGCCAGGGTCCAGTGAGGTTGAAAAAAATCAATTTGATAATTTAAATCATTTAAATACACATGATCAAATTAAATTTGTCATCTGCGATCGTAAGGATTACGATTGGGCTAAAGGCTTAATTAAATCCCATGAGCTAACTGCGCGTTGTGAAGTATTATTTTCGCCAAGTTATCAGCAATTAAAAGAACGCGAATTAGCTGACTGGATTTTGCAAGACAATTTAAGAGTGCGCATGCAAATCCAATTACACAAATATATCTGGGGTGATGTAGCCGGTAAATAATGCGAACTCGATAGTTTTAGAAACTACATAGTTAAACGTCCTAGAAAATAAGTTGAAAGGTCTCTTCCCCCCGCAAGCGGAGGGAAGAGACCCGTTGTTGTATTTTTTAAGATATTTAAACTTTGCAGTTCCTAAAATTAACGAGTACGAAAATTAAGAAGAGAGAAAAACCCATGTCCAAACATCTGAAAAAACTTTCCCATTATGTAGGCAAAGCTATTCACGATTTTAAAATGATCCCTAAAGGCGAGCGAGTGATGGTTTGTCTTTCCGGCGGCAAAGATTCTTATAGTATGCTCAGCGTTCTAAATCATATCCGCATTGAGTCAAATTATAAATTTAAAATATTTGCATTCACTTTAGATCAATCCCAGCCGGGCTGGGACGATAGTAAAATGCGTACTTGGTTGGAGGCACAGAAAATCCCTTATGAAATTTTAACGCGTAATACGTATAAAGTGGTTAAAGAGAAAATCCCAGAAGGAAAAACCTATTGTTCGCTATGCTCGCGATTGCGGCGTGGCAATATTTATCAATATGCCAAAGAAAATGGTTTTAAAACCATTGCGCTTGGCCATCACCGCGATGATTTAATCGAAACCTTATTGATGTCAATTTGTTACAATGGCCAAATTCGTTCAATGCCACCCAAACTATTAACCGACGATAAAAAACATTTGGTAATTCGCCCATTAATTTATTGCCAAGAAAAAGATATTATTAAATATGCTAACGAGCAGCAATTCCCGATTATCCCTTGCAATCTTTGTGGCTCACAAGAAAACTTAACTCGGGTGCGTATTCGCAAACTGATTCGTGAGTTAGCGAATGAAAATCCTAAAGTACCGAGTAATGTTTTGCATGCCTTATCCAGCATTCATCCCAGCCAATTAATGGACCGTAATTTGTGGGATTTTGATCAGCTGGAGTGTGAGGTGGATATTTTTTCAGCCTTAACTTAAGCTTAAATATTTTTATAAAGCTCATCATATATAACCTTGATGAAGGAGGGGTGTTTAATTTCAACTGCTATGTTAAATTGACTGCCCGAGTAAATTTAATGAGGTGCAGTTAATGAAGAGAGCAGTAGGGGTTGGAATAAGGGTTATTAGAGAAATAAAAAAAACAAGAACTGTTATTGAACAACCAGGATGTGTTTTAGCGAGCCATCAAGATATTTTTGCGTGTTTTACACTTCTTATGTCACTAGTTTCGATTTACTTTTCCTATAAAGAAGACATTGACGAATTTTTACAGCCTCTCTTAGATTTCGTGAAAAACTTTTTATCGCTTGCGCGTGTTACAGAAAGAGCAGAGCCTGAAGCTCCAGGACAAGTTATAGCTAACGAAGAGAGATCACAGCAATTAATCATGCCTCAACGACCAGGTTTTCAAGCTTTACCTTTAGTATGGCAAGCAAGAGTGAATGTAGCGATGCATGTG
>JAHZKQ010000281.1 GCA_022600315.1 Gammaproteobacteria bacterium | reverse complement strand
TGGTAGGGCTTTAAATCTAAGCCAGGTTGTTTTTGATTTAGCCAGCTTAGGAAAGGTTCGGCAGAATTAGCCTCGGTGTAAATTTCAGTTCGATTGCAGGTTGATAACAATACCGCTTCATTAACTGCGGGGTGTTGTAACAGTCCCTGTAAGGCATGCGAAGCCGATTCCTGGTCGAAAGCCAGCAGTTCTCGCACCTTAAGTGGTGCAGTTTTATGATTTATGCCGCATGTTAATAGCATGGTGGTTGCTATATTTTTATCCAATTATGATGTCGCTATCATACCATAATTTATCATGTATTCATTGCCTAGATTTTCATTGCATCTTAGAGTCTAAGCCGTCATGATAATCCTAGAATCAGTAAAGGACATTGTAATGCGCAGCATTCGGACCCCGCTAACCCTTATCGCCATATTATCTATTGCCATTAATCTAACTGCTTGTGTGAGCTTAAAAGTTACATCAAAAGGGCGTCGTTATCGCAAACAGCCCTTTTGGCAGCGTGTACTGGTGTTAAGTAAAATTCACCATTGGTATGCGTCAGGAGCATTTAGTGTTACGCATAAACAAAAAACTGAGCTTGCCAATTACCAATGGCATCAATATGCGAAAGATCATTACGCCGTGCATATTGAGTCTGCGCTGGATATTTACACCATGGAGATTACGGGTCGATCGGGACGAGTCACCATGGTTTTGCCAGATAAGCAGGCTACGGCAAAAACGCCTGAGCAACTTATGCAGCGCGAATTTGGTTGGGCACTGCCAATTCGAAACTTATACTACTGGGCGCGCGGTTTGGCGGCACCCGGAGTAAGTCAGCGTCGATATGATCAGTATGGACACTTAATTTATTTACGCCAGCAGGGATGGCAAATTAAGTTGGCGCATTATATTCATTTTGGTAAAGTTGACCTGCCACAGCAGATTGATATGCAACGGCCCAACTTACGATTGCGCATTGTTATTAAGAACTGGCACGTGGTTGGATAGCGGTGTGACTGATCAATTTGACACCGTAATTTAAGCGAGTAAAATGGCGGCTCGCACTACGAACTGGATAGTGCAGTCATCGTTGGGGTGTCGCCAAGTGGTAAGGCACCGGGTTTTGATCTCGGCATTCCCAGGTTCGAATCCTGGCACCCCAGCCACTTAAGGACATTGAGGATTAATGGTGACCAATAATATTAGACTATTCAGTGGAAATTCAAGCTTACATCTCGCCGAGAAAGTTGCCAGTCAGCTCAATATTCCCTTAGGTAAAGCCTTAGTTGATCGCTTTAGTGACGGCGAAACTCGGGTTGAAATTCAGGACAATGTGCGTGGTCGAGAAGTTTTTATCATTCAGTCAACTTGCCAGCCAGTCAACGAAAGCTTGATGGAATTAATTATTATGGCCGATGCGTTTCGGCGTGCTTCGGCGGTTAGCATTACAGCGATTATTCCTTATTTTGGTTATGCACGTCAGGATCGACGCGTGCGTTCGATGCGGGTGCCCATTACCGCAAAAATTGTTGCGGATATGTTGCAAGCTGTGGGGATTCGCCGAATTATTACGGTGGATTTGCATGCCGATCAAATTCAAGGTTTTTTCTATGTGCCGGTGGATAACATTTATTCGACTAATGACATGATGGACCATGAAGATATTATAAAAAAATATCCTAAGCTTGTGATTGTATCGCCCGATGTAGGCGGTGTGGTGCGTGCACGTGCGATTGCTAAACGTTTAAATGATTCTGATTTAGCGATTATTGATAAACGTAGGTCAGCGCCCAATCAATCGCAAGTGATGAATGTGATTGGTGATGTGAAGGAAAAAAACTGTGTGATTGTCGATGATATGGTTGATACTGCAGGTACTTTGTGTGAAGCAGCTAATGCTTTAAAACAAGCAGGTGCGGCAACAGTCTCGGCTTATTGCGTGCATCCTGTGTTATCCGGTCAAGCCATTGAGGCAATTACTGCGTCGCAAATTGATGAGTTAGTCGTGAGTGATACTATTCCCTTGCGCGAGGAAGCAAAACAATGCGGTCGGATTCGACAAATTTCTTTGGCAGGATTAATTGCTGAAACGATTAAACGAATTAATTCCAAGCAGTCGGTGAGTTCTTTATTCGATTAAATTTATAATTTCTGAGCCTGACTTTAAATGCTATAGGGCTGAGAAATTGATGATGGTATTCATAAGGAGAATGAAAATGAAAAAAATAATTGCATTATTTATCTTTGCGGGCTTATTAACAACGTTGACAACTTTTGCAGGTCAGCCAGATCAGCGACAAGCTCAAAAAACCTTACCCGCACCGTTTATGAACCGTTGGTATGTTGGTGGCCAATTTGGCCTGGCAATTCCTGGAGGCACTGGCAGTGCCAATGCTAATACCGGATTTAATTTGGATGGGCACGCGGGTTATCGTTTTAATCGCTATTTTCGGTTAGGCGGTGCATTTGCTTACTATCGGAATAGCATTACTGGCGGCACGGCTTTTAACTTAACGACTTTAATGACCAATGGTTACATTGAATACCCCTTGGATTATGGTGTAGTGCCGTTTATGGGGTTTGGTATTGGTTGGGGGCATATCTCTTCGGGAACTGGTGCCTTTGTACCCAATTCAAGCAATGAGTTTGTCTATCAAGGCATTTTAGGTCTGGGATACTACCTTAATCAAAATTTGGCTGTGCAGATGAGTTACCATATCCTGACTTGGACAGGTGCAGGTGGCTATGAGCATTTATTGAATCTGGGTGTGAATTACTTTTTCTTGTAACTCCCGCTGGGTTTCTGGTAAGCC
>JAHZKQ010000280.1 GCA_022600315.1 Gammaproteobacteria bacterium | reverse complement strand
GTTAATCGATAGCGGTAGTTTAAAACGTTTTAATGGCGATATAGAAGATTACCGCCAGCATGTGCGGGACACTAAATAAAAGTTTTCGATATAAGCGATAAATATCAGCGGATAATTTTAACTGCGGGCATTAGGATTACTAGCGTCAGGCGCTGGTGCAGTACAAGTGCTTAAAAGGCCAGGTGTAGTAGCCTCCGGCGGCGATTCAAATAAATTAATTTTACTCAAAAGGTTTTCTGTTTGAGATTTAGCTAAGTCAACTGCAGCACGATGCGATTTTTCATCTTGCTTGGCACGTTTATTCAAACCAACCGCAAAAATTCCAAAACTAAATATACCGGCAGCAAGATCGCGCACAATTTCTTTTACAGAAGTCACCAACCATTTTGCTGCATGTCGAATCGGTGCTGGAATCATCGAGGCAAATGACCAGAGAAAACCTGAAACAAAACCCATCCCTAGATAGTACTTGCGATCATGCTGAAATTTCTCACTGCGTTCGTAGTCTTGCCATTTACGATTGACCCGTAACGTAAATTCTACTTGCACCTCTTCATTGCAGCTGGCAAGTTCCTCACCCTGATCAATTTTCTTTTCATGAACCATCTCTTGACGCACCTCTAATTCAAACTGTTGGCGCCTAGAACGCTTTGCAGTCAGCCATAAACCCGCCCCTGAAAAAATACCCGCTGTAACCGCATAAATTGCCTGAATCCCCCAGCCAATTGGCGTTAATAGTGATGCGCCGCGTAAGAAATTAAACCCAATTGAGAAAGCTTCTACAACTGTCCAGCCTATCGTCCAACCCAGCGTATCGCCCCATAATTTATTGCGTAATATTCTACTGTTTAATTTAATTTCTGCGATTTGATCTTGATAGGTTTGTTTCCAATTTTTCTCTTCAACATCAACACCTTGTTTTTTTAGGGTGGTTTTAAAATGCTTAAGTTGACGTTCTTCTTGCAGGTGTCCACAGTACCAGCCTGCAACTAAACCATAACCTAGAGTCGTCGCCGCATTAAACCCAATCGCTGCACCTGGCTTTGTTAAAAAATTGATTTTATCTGGATACACTGTCGCCGCCATCCAGCCGGCATCATAAGCACCAATTAAACCTGCCACTTCTAAGTTACTTAAAGGCTCAGCAGTTGGAGTGGTATCTGAAATCTTTATTCTAACATCATTGCTTGCATCATCGTCTTTTTGCTCTTCAGCTGCTGCGAAAATTTCCTCTAATAGTGCGTCAATCGCCGCAAAGATATTGTCCTGATCGTGAACGGCCTCGACGATTTTTTCAAGGCTCACGGCAACAGCATTTCCTTTTTTAGGCACATAATGTTCTGAACGAGCCTGTAATTGCTTAAACAGCTGGCGCTTTGCATAAGCCTCTGCTTCTCGATAAATATCTTTATCTTCAGCATAATCGTAACGGTAACCGGTACCATCAAATAATTTCAAATAATCATCCGCAGGGATTTGGTATTGCTCAGCCTCTGCAGGAATACCATCCGTAGTCGCACCAAATATCCACTGACCATTGTCTTGATAAAAAATAATTGTCTGACCAGCAAAATCATCATCAGCACGATACTTAGTGAGAAGATCTTTAAAATCTGCCTCAGACTTTGCATCTTCAGTAACCCATTTAACAATAAACTTCATCTAATAAAACCTTAAGCTTTTTGCAAAGTCCTTTTCCAAACATCCAATATCAATTAATTCATTTAGTACTGCTCGCCATTATATCGCTTAATCTAGCGATAATAAAGAAATACCCCCATAGATTGGGGGTACTGAACGTACAGATCGGACATTATAGTAAGGAATATTCTGACTTACAAGGCACTTCTAAGCTCTAAGGTCTTGCAATATACTTCCACCTCGGGAATGAGAGCATTGGGTGATAACTCCAGCAATAAACGCACTGTTTTAGCGATATCCGTGGCTTGAATTTTTTCTTGATCTGCCATGTCAAAACCCGCCGTCATATCGGTGGCTACCACACTCGGGCAAAGCCAACTGACCCGCACCCCAAATGGCAATAACTCTTTAAATAGTGATTGACTTAAACCGGTCACGGCAAATTTAGAACTGGCATACACCCCAGAAGCGGCTAAACCTCGCTTACCGGCACGTGAAGATAAATTAATAATGTATCCTTCACCGCGCGCTTTCATGCTAGGAATCACGGCCTTGCACACATTAAAAACGCCATACACATTCACTTTTTGCACCCGATCAAAATCTTCATAACTGACTTCACTCGCGCCTCTGAAAATAATGCCGGCAGAATTAACCAAGACATCAATATGATCCATCTGCTGAAGAATTTTCGCAATTGCCTCATTTACTTTTTCATAATCACTTACATCTACACTATAAGTTAATGGATAATCTGCTTTAGCAAGCTGGTGCTTTTCAGCTAAATGCTTAGCCGCTTTATCAAGCCCCGCTTGATTTTGCGCGAGCATCACCACTTGATAATTTTGCGCTAATAATTCATCGGTAATCACATAACCAATTCCGCGACTCGCGCCGGTGATAAGCGCTGTTTTTTTGTTTGCCATGCTGCGTTCCTGTTTAATCTAAAGTATCTAAAAACTCAACTAATTTAGTCAACGGGATAATCTGACAGTCCTTTGAAACTTTAAGTTTATCACCACCAAAACTCACAATATTAAGCTGCTTAGTCTCTGGAAATAACTTTTGAAAAGCAGGCGGCAAACGACTTGGTCTTGCACCATGAATAGCAAGCTTAGCATCAAACGCATGCACGGTGCCCGGCGATGTTTCGATTAGAAAGTCAATTTCTTCTTGATCCTTAGTCCGCCACAACCAAAGCTTCCAGTCTTTAGCAAAATTAGTGATATATTTTTTAATTTCTACAAACACTAAAGTCTCAAATAAAGCACCCGCCTGAGGACTTTGCAATAAAGGCTGTGACTCTGACCAGCCCTGCAATCTAGCAGCTAAACCCGTATCTAAAAAATATAATTTAGGCGCCCTAATTAAGCGTTTATTTAAATTAGTTGCATAAGGCAAAAGGAAGGCCACAATATTGCAGCGCGCTAAGATACTACACCATTCTTTTATTGTGACTGAACGAATACCACTGGCATTTGCCAGCGATGTATAATCACATAATTGACCTGTACGCGCAGCAACCAACCCTAATAAAGTATGAAACTCAGTCAGCTTTTGCACGCCTGCTGATAACACTATGTCTTTTTCAACATAACTACGAACATAATCATTTAAATAATTAATCACAGAAATGTTTGAATCAATATATAACTCAGGCCAACCGCCTTTAAATAAAATGGTTTTTATCGAAGTATCTGGCGCATAATTAAGGATTTCATGAACCGACAAAGTGTTTAGCTCATAATAACGCGCACGTCCTGCCAAACTTTCTTTAACGTGTTTGTCCATAAAAATCTGATTAGAACCCGTCATATAAATCAGCGCTGGATCGATGGGGTCTGACTGTTGTAAACGTTTTAACTTTAATTGATCGACCCACTGTTTAATGGCTGAAAATAAATTTGGCGCATATTGTGCCTCGTTAATAACTAATGGCGGTGGAAACTGTTCTAAAAAAAATTGTGGATCTCGGTCGGCCAATTCACGTAAGCGCAAATCATCTAAAGTAATCTGCTGCCAATCTGGCTTAAGATGAGCCAGCAATGTGCTTTTACCACACTGTCTTGGACCCATAATAATCTGCACCATACTTTGGGAGCTTAACAGGGAACCAGTAATGTCTCGTTCAATCATCATCTGACTATTTTAAGATTCCAGCTTAAAATAGTCAACTCTTTGATTTAAATAATATATAAGCTTATGATTCTAAAGTCTGGTTTATTTTAGCCAGATAATTTATAGCCGAAACCCAGCCGATAATAGATAGCTTGATACCAACCCACTTAAAAGCCCAAAAAGATGTGCTTCCCATGACGCCTCACCACGCTGTGGAATTACACTGAGCAACAAACTCCCTAAATAAAATAAGCACACCACCACCGAGACAATCGCAATTGCAGAATGCTGATGATAAGCGGTCGCCAATAAAAACCCGAAATACCCCATAATAATACCACTGGCACCAATATGCATGGCCTTGCGCCCAAAAACCCACACCGCGAAACCTGTCATGAGTGCCACCATAAAGGTCACCTGCCAAAAAATCGGCACGCCATACACCATAACAAAACAACCTAAAATAAATAACGGAAAGGAATTTAAGAATAAATGCTTGGCGTTGCCATGCAATAATGGTGAACACACAATACCGATTAAACCTGGAATCCGGCGTGGATAGATGCCTAAGATATTTAGGCGATATTTACAAGCCGCGTTAATGAGCTGGATTACCCACAACGCACCGATAATAGCCAACACATATGGCGCGTTGGCTTTCATAATATCAAAAGCGGTTAATAATGTTTTTAAAACTTCCATGGCGGATATTATAACGAGGCCAAAGCCTCCAAGCTAGTAAAAACTCGTTTGGAGGCTTGCAAAACTGCAACTAGATACCACAAAAAGGATTAATACAGGTTGTGATATTAATCGCGTCAACAAATATCGCTATATGGTTAAGCTGCATATCTTGCTGCATCATCATTTTATTTTGGTAAATATATTTAAATTGATAAGTTAAGCTGTGCTTAGTGGCATTATATTGAGGTTTAGTTAATGTCATCACCAATACAACTTCTTTGCCATTTTTGGTATGCCCTACTAGCGTGGCATTTGGCAAGAAATCTGCAGACGGTTTTTGATCGTGTCCCATCCAATTTTTAATAAAGGCTTGGGTCGCTATCCAACCGGCCTTACGGCCTGGGCGATCGGTAAACCATAAGGTTTTATAATCCACACCATTTAATTGTACGCTATGCCATTGCGTATTTGAATGCTTAAAGTTTGCGGTTTTTGCAAATTGGACAAAGTCCTGCGGTGAGTGAGTTTTTTGATTTATCGCTGCCATCGCTGCCAGTGGCATACACAGTAAAGTTAACAAACTTATTACAAGTTGTTGCGTAATTTTTTTCATAATGATCTCCTTTAAGATTTATATTCTATCACTAAACTGATAAGAAAGCTCCTGAAGGCTCCGATGAACGCTGACTTAAAGCTTTATTTACAGGCTTAGATTGAGCAAATAACATCGAACTGACCCCGTTAACAATTCGAGTTAAATTATTAGCGGCAGTCTTAGCGGCAAGTGATGCGCGACGTCCAATTTCTAATAACACAACACCACTAATCGTCGCCACTATTGGCCCACCCACTTCAATCACAGTTTTGCTAAAACTTTCATTAAGTCCGTCATCCCAATTTGCCAATACTGGCGCCACTTCATAAGCCGCAAAACCGGCGATCGCTGCCGAAACCAATGTCAAAAAGGAATAACCTGGTGCTGACCATACTCGAGTTTTTAAGGCAGATAAACAAGACCCAGGTTTTGCTTGCGGTTGATAAACGGGGTGTTTTTGAGGATCAATTGCATGCAAGTTCATTAACTTTAATAAAGCTTGTTTTAAATCTTCTTGGGTAAAGTTTATAGTTGTTGCCTGCAAAGAAGTTTCAAACTCAGTTAAAATTGTTCTGACTTCCTTAGGTAAACTAAATAACTCATGCTTGGCTGACACAAGCTCCACCGCACGCTGAAAGTATGGCAACACAAAATATAAAACACTGTAATCCAGTACAGCAGCAGCACCGGCACCAACATCATCAAGCGCAAAATTGGAGCCTGTCACACCACGTGCAGTTAAGCCACCAGCAAACAATAAAATATTTGGCACCCAAAACCCTAAGGAAAACGTTGCACGCTTTACAGAATCTTTAAAGCCTTGCCACAAACCTCGACTTTCAACATAAGCTTGCCAACAAGATTCCTTAATAGGCTCTTGCAGCAGCTTACGTAATTTACCCCAAGGAATACGATCGGTAAGCAAGTAATAATGACGATCCTCGCTGCTTGCAAAATAAGCCCGCGCCCCGGCACTATGCTGCAATAATTTACTTTGGTAGAGCGTTAAAAATTCTGGTGGTAAATTTAATAGCTTAGAAATCTCATTAAAGCTTACATTCTTATTAATTAAGTTTGCAAAAACTCCACTCAATAATTTTAGGCTTTTAGGGTCGGGCGCCGGCATTAATAAATTAGCCACACCTGAATGTGGATCATCCTCTACCCCCCAAGCGGAAAACTTATATCCTACTCTAGTAAAAATATCTTTAAT
>JAHZKQ010000279.1 GCA_022600315.1 Gammaproteobacteria bacterium | reverse complement strand
CAAGTATTTTTGTTTTGTCTGACAATATGATACAAATAATTTCGATCTTGCCCAGGAAATACTAGTTCTTTTTTTACCCCCACATATTTTCCGATGACATTCATACAAGGGTACCGTTTTTTATGTTGTGAAATAACATAACTAATATATGCATCGGATTCCTCAAGTGTGTTGACTGATATTCCCCCTATCTGTGCCACACCACCTCCTTTTTTAATCAAGTTAATACATTTTTTAGGGTGGTAATCTAACTCAACAAAACTTGATACACTATCTGCGACATTTTCAACTACCGCTATAGGCGCATAGCTGCATTTTAATTTTATGTTATTTTGTTTTGCATTGAAATCAGGGCTACAAATAGCAACTTGTCCCACATATACCTTTCCTTTCGATGTTTCAATTTCCACACCATTTTTTTTATCTTTAATAGAATATGCCTCACAACTGGTGTAATATTCGACACCAGCCAATGATGAAAAATAGACCAGGTCATGCAATATATTCCTCGAATTCATGGTGATGTCTGGACTATTAACTTCAATAAAATCTCTTGACGATGAAATGAATTCCGGAATCCGAGAAAATCGATATGATGCCTTGACTATAGATTTACCATAATCTGATCCAGCCCGCCGCCTTAACCAATCATGTGATGAAACCAAATTAATAATTGATATTGAGCGTGACACCATTGACAACCAAACCGGATTAAAGCGCCTATTGCTATACTTATAGCGAATATGCTCATCATTGAACCAGCCGCATGACTTAACAGAAAACCCAGCTTCACTGGGAACCAAGTTCATTGCAGAGTACGCCCCATAAAACTCGAAAATATCGTCAATTGCACCCAAGAGATAGCTTAATGTCAATAATTTATCCGGAATAAGCGTATAAAGAGACCCTGTATGTAACCACTCATGGAAAACTTTAGATGTTTCGGATGCAAGCTGCGCATTTTTTTCAATGACAATTACTGAAAACCCGTCTCTTGAAAGCATTTCAGCAATTGATATTCCTGCAATACCACCACCTATAATTGCCCAGTCATATTCTTTTTTAGGAGTCAAAAGATTTTCTCACAACTTAATTCATTAAAAAAATCGATGGTATGAGACAAACCTTCTTCCAACATAACAAAATCATCAACATCTACCTCAAGGATATCCTGCATTTTACGTAAACTTCCGCCTGACTTTTCGGGGTCTCCAATAGGCAAAGGGCCGTGCTTTATCGTTGAATTTGTTGAAATACAAGCTACCAATTTTTCAACTAAAGAGTCAATTGAAATCGATGTTCCCGTTAAAACATTTATTGATTCACAAAGACTCTGTGCACGGGCTTTAGTAATAGCGCTTATGATACATGTTACAACATCATCAACATAAACAAAATCTCTTGTTTGATAGCCCCCATTTACAGTCACTTGAGCATTGCCTAATAATTGCTTAATAAAAACTGTAATTACGCCGGAATACGGGCTGCTCGGATCCTGACGCGGGCCGTAAACATTAAAAAATCTCAGGCCTATACTTGATAACTTGTAAAGCTCAGCAGCACACCCCGCATACAGCTCCATAACATATTTATCAACTGCATAAGGACTGATTAAGTCAATAGTACCTAAAGCATCATCACCATAGTCTAGCCCTCCATATACAGCAGAGCTTGTTGCATACACTAATGGGATATGATTTTTTCTACAGTAATCAATAATTACTATTGTTGATAATAGATTAGCCTTAGAACTTTCTGCATAGTTGTCTATGGAATAAGGAACTGATGTTTGCGCTGCTAAATGGACAACAGCTGTGATACCTCTTAATAGCGAAAAATCAAATTCCTCCACACGCGCCTGATAAAATTTAATATCGCTTCTTACTGCAGTAATATTGCCCACATCACCGCTTGATAAATCATCGATGACAACAACTTGCTCCTCCGACCGAACCAGCCTTTCCACCAAATGGGAACCGATAAAGCCAGCTCCGCCTGTTACAAGTATCATCCGCTGTTTCCTCCTTAAATAATAATAAACCTTCCAGATAGCATTGTTAATGATCAACCTTACCCGCAATCACGATAATCTATTAACCCTCGACCCATTATTTATTCATATATTTTTGCGCTAACCCTTACCTGGCGTGCATATAGCACGCCGATAGTATCGTTTTCGTATTTTCACTTTTTCTAACATTAGCTTAATTAAAAAAGGACTATATAATAGTGCAAATAAGGGACTATCCCAAAGCGTCTGTCGTTGTATCACAAAGCTTAAAAAAGGCAATGCTGTAACAATCATTAATTTTTCTAGCCTCGTGTTCTCACTTCTAAAAAATACTTTCATTATAAGAAATAAAGAATACCCCAATATAAACACATAACCAAAAAGAGCAAGGTCACCCCCCATGATATAGCTATTCAAAACAGTGAAGTTATATCCAATAAAGCTTTGATTATTTTTTTCCATATCACCAGTCGATAAATATAACTTTGATCCTAATGGGTTCTTAATTATGTCCTCAGGCAATCGCCTTAATCCGTTAACAACATTTAACTTTCTATGTATTCTTGAGATACCTTTTTTATTATAAAGCGTATTAAATTCATTGATAAATCCTATGAAGACCGTTAAAAATAGAATAATCGCAAGCCCACATACTCGCCATAATTTTCTATACCGCCCTTGATAGCTGATCATCTGTATACAAATCAGGAGTATAAACATACCAACCCAGCCACCCAAAGAGGCTGTTAAATACATTGCATATACAAACAAAACTAATGCGGCATATTTTTTATAAAAGAAGGCATATGATATTGCCGGTAATAGCCATAGCGCATAATCACCCGGCTCTAAAAAAATTGCATAGAATCTAGGCGATAAGATGCCGTTACGCGCACGATAAAATAAACCGACAAGGCTTGAATCAAATACTCCTCCGGAGGTTGACACTGGTCTTAAGTAATTTAAACCAGCAAAAGTTATATAATAATCAATGAGACATACGATACTAACAACCAACATAAATTTATAAAAATAATTCCACAGTCTTGCTAGCGGATAGGAGTTATTGCCTACCCAGTAAGGTACCATCAAATACAATATCCATGTAAATGTAGCTCCTAATAAGGATAGTAATGTAGGCGAACCCGCTAAAGTAGCCGTTAAAATAACGTTTAGCGTAATGCCAACATACACCATTAAACCAGGAATAATATAACAGTAAAAAAGCTTTCGAGTTATAGATTTTTTAATTAAGCTATAAAAAAGTAACCCTGTCATAAAAATTAAAAAAGCTATGTTAACTATTCGAGTGAACAGCTCAACATGCCACACATACTTTAGCGCCGTCAGTTGAAACAGTAGTACAACCCAAAAGGACGTAGTTATAATTAATATGCTATTATTGATCGATTTTGTGCTGTTATATTTATTCATTATTTAGTTTTAAAGCCCCACTATAGTAGTGCACCACGTACCCACGCTGAAACCTTTAACCTAGCTGTTCTTGGAATAATAAACATTCCCAGGCCAAATACCGCTCTTTTTTTTGCTAACCAACTGGATATTCCAACTAAAGAGCGTAAATAATACAATATACCCCAATAATCATTCACAGCTAAATGGACTTTCCCCAGATATGCAAAGCAATTAGATCTAGCCTTTGCTAGTAAAATCGACTGCTTTAATCCATGACATTTTTGAGAATTAATCACAAGCAGGGTGCGTCTAGCAACATCCCTTAAGTCTCGCTCTGGTTTATCAAGCAACCTATAATGCAGTAGCGGCTCGAAAAGTGCCCGAAAATAGCCATTCGAACACAATCGTAACCATAACTCCCAGTCTTCAATATAGGCAAAGTCTGAAGACTCATTAAATCCGCCAACGGCAATAAAGTCTTCCGCTCGTATTAACACGGATGAGGTAATTACTGGGTTCTGAAGTATCACTTGCTCATACCCAAAATCTTTGTATTTACTTTTTTCTATCACCTTGCTGAGCTGATTATAGACAAAGCGCACATCACCCATTGGGATAAAATTAGAGCAAACCGCCGATAATCCCCTATCAAATACTGCCATTTGCTTTTCAAGTTTTTTTGGCACCCAAATATCATCTGAATCTAAAAACGCTATATATTCACCACTCGCCTGCTGTACGCCATAATTACGAGCAGCTGCAATAATGCCTTTATTCTCAAATTTAAAATACTTTAATCGATCATCCGTAGAAAGGCCAGTAAGTATACTTATTGTTTCATCGGTGGAAAAATTATCAACGACAATAACTTCGATATTATTGTATGTCTGAACTAATACAGACGATACTGCTTCAGCTATAAATTCTGCATGATTATACGTAGGAATAATGACACTAATCAATGGGCCCATAAACAGCCTCCATTGAAAATGCGTTTTGACAAAATAGTAACATCCTATCTATTTCTTCATATATATTATTAACTAAAGAAAAACCTAAAGCTTCCAGCTTCTTCATTTCATACACCAATTTCTCTGTTCCATCAAGGCAAACACTGGTTGCCTCTGGAATATTTAATTCCGGAGTAAAACCAAAAACTGCCCTACACCGATTACGTATTATTTCCACCATATCGATCACGCGCATCGTGTTTTTTCCGCCCAAGTTGAATAACCCATCCAACAAGTTATCACGTGGTGTATCAATAAAAAATTGAATTGCACAGCACACATCTGTTAACGTAATAAAATCCCTGAATGCTCTTCCATCTGATTTCATTTTAATACGCTTAGTTTCAATTACATTCCTAACAATATCATTAACCAATAATGACCATCTATCAACGTTAGGCAAAAGAGGCGCACCAAAGCTATTAGAAAGCCTTAATACAACTCCGCTGATCTGTTGCTTTTTATGATAGGTTAAAACAAAGTCTTCAACGACTTTATGAGTAATTGAGTAAGGGTGACTCGGATTACAATCACTAACTTCAGTTAAGCACCCACTCAAAGGGCTACCATAAACATGCGCTGTAGATAAGTAAATAAACCTCATTCTTGGATTCTTTTTAGCTAATTCCAGCAAACGAATACTTGCTACACAATTAATTTCAACAGCTTTGACAGGGTCTTGCAAGGATACTATTTCATTCACTGCTGCTAAGTGAATAATGCAATCTACAACAGAACACAGCTGCTCTAATGTTCTACTAGACTTACTTATATCTAGATCATAAAAGGTAGCTAACGGAAACTTTGATTTTATTTCCGTGGGAACATGTCTAGAGGTTGCATGAATTTCATATTGTGAATATTGATACAAATGCTCGATTAATCTTCCGCCGATATAGCCAGAAACACCTGTAATCAATATTTTTTTCATCGATGCTTTAGCTCCCACTCATAAGGTATTTCTTGACTAAATGGGTCCTGGCGAAAAATCTCATCGGGATCATGGGGAATTGTTGAGCAATTTGCAAGGATCGAAGTTTCAATCCCTAGCCCTTTGAAACCATTCCATATAAGTGGGGGAACAGTTACCAAGCAATGATTTTCTGGGGTTAAAAATATTTCCTGTATTTCACCCT
Source organism: Gammaproteobacteria bacterium (assembly GCA_022600315.1). Classification (GTDB taxonomy): domain Bacteria; phylum Pseudomonadota; class Gammaproteobacteria; order Coxiellales; family Coxiellaceae; genus JAHZKQ01. The sequence goes on along the minus strand of JAHZKQ010000279.1, from coordinate 2,091 downwards.
GCGTCGGACTTCCTTCGCGATCATCGTATAGTACATATTTAATTATACCTTGAATAATAGAGTAATTTAAGGTCATTTTTTTATGTAAATGCCAAGCTTTAATCGCGCCAGGATATGTGCACGAAAAATAAATTTCTCCAAATCGTGAAAAGACAGGCGAGTCTTCACGCAGCATATGCATAACCTTGCCGCGCTCATCAAATATTTGCTTTAATGGAGTAATAACAACACCATCTATCATGTTAACTCCATGAAATAGTCTTCTAATTGCGCTCGTGTAATCGATTCCGCCATTTGCCCATCATTATAATGCTTATACCATAATGCCGTTGACTCCAGGGTCTTATCAATTGACCACTGAGGAAACCAACCCAGTAATTGACTTGCCTTATCACAATTTAATTGTAATAAATTCGCTTCATGTTGTTTCTGATCAGATGCATCAATCTCTAATCGTCCGCGCCCATATTGCTGAATAATTTCTCGCGTCACTTCTTCAACAGTTTTCACTGTATTCACTGCAGGACCAAAATTCCATGACCCTGAATATTTTTCAGGCTCATCATACAGTTTAGTTGCAAGCAATAAATAACCGGAAATTGGCTCTAGAACATGTTGCCAAGGGCGGGTAGCATTCGGATTTCTTAGTGTTACCGCTTCGTCATGTGAAAAAGCACGAATACAGTCAGGTATAATTCGATCTATCGCCCAATCACCACCACCGATAACATTGCCTGCTCGTGTAGTTGCGGCGCCAAAATCTGTGCGCAATTCAAAATAAGAACGCAAATAAGCCGAAAAAACAATCTCAGCCGCCGCCTTTGATGCGCTATAGGGGTCTCTTCCTCCCAGCTGATCACTTTCTCTGTAGCCCCATGTCCATTCAACATTTTCGTAACATTTGTCAGAAGTAATATATACAAGCGACCTAACAGACCTACAATGCCTAACAGCATCCAAAAGATAAGTAGAACCCATCACGTTAGTACTGAACGTATCCACTGGATTTTTATATGACTGCTTAACTAGCGCCTGAGCGGCAAGATGGAAAACGTACTCTGACTTATGATCTTGCATGCTTTTTTGCAGGAATTCTGCATCTCGAATATCGCCCTCGATATGTTTTATGCTATTTTGTAATTGAAGTGCATTGAAATGACTTTGCGGCTGCGCCTTCAAAGCAAAACCACACACATCAGCCCCTACCTCTTTCAATAAATAAGTAAGCCAACTTCCTTTAAAGCCAGTATGCCCAGTTATAAAAACACGCTTACCTTTAAATTTATTTAATACATCGCTGTAACACGTTTTTCCACTCACTCAATGTTCCTTTTTTTACCTATATAGCTTGGCGCCATCTAATACAAGTAGAGGCAGCCTAAACCATCACTTCCGATAGCTCATCACAAACAGCATGCTTTCTTTTCATGTTTGCTTCAAACCAAGGCGCCTTTTTCGTTTCATATAGCTCATTCAAGATCAAATATTCTCTATGCGTGTCCATGGGCTGCCAAAAACCATCATGCTTATAAACCATCATTTGCTTATCGCGCACTAGTGCTTCCATGGGGTCTCGCTCAAAAATTAAATTAACATCATTGTTTAAATAATCAAAAATTTGACGGTTGCATACGAAATAACCGCCGGATATTCTGCCGCCTGCAGCCTGTGGTTTTTCGTTAAATCCTGTAGCAATATTATTTTCATCGTGCAAAAGAGCACCAAAGCGACCTGGTGGATTAACACCTGTTACGGTTAATATACGACCATGCGATTTGTGAAATTCTAGCAGGGCTTGTATATCAATATCACCCAAGCCATCGCCGTAAGTTAACATAAAAATATCTTCATCAATGTATTTCTCAACTCGCTTGACACGCGCACCAGTCATTGACTCAAAACCAGTTTCCGCTAATGTAATTTCCCACTCCGACTCGGGGTGCGAATTAATATATTTGATAGATTGATTTTCACCTAGTTTTAACTTCATATCGCAAGTATGTGCTTCATAGTTAATAAAGTATAACTTATCTTCATTCGCTAAAAACTCTTTATACCATAAATCTGCATTGTTTCCACAAAATATTGATT
>JAHZKQ010000278.1 GCA_022600315.1 Gammaproteobacteria bacterium | reverse complement strand
TGCGTACCGGGTATCTGAAGAAAGTGTGGCGGCAAAGGGTTTAGCGCGCTTTAGCGAGCAAATATCGGGTCATTTTCCAAGCTATCATGGTAAGTCTTCTTTGGGATTAATTCCAAATTTTTAAAGGTTTTTAAAAATCAAAAAATGAAAATCAAAGGGAAATAAAAAGGTATGGACCACGGTTTATTTGATCAAGTAACGCAAGTATTTTTGCGGGCATTGCAACACGATAGCCACTTGTTGCAAATGGCGGCACGGCATGTATTTGAAAGTTTAGTGGTGATTCAATTAGCCTTAACGGCGTTAATGATGGTGTTAGCCGGTGAATCATTGCAGCGATTTTTTGTGCGTCTTGTGGGACTTTTTTGTACCTTTGGTGTGTTTTACACATTGGTTAATGAAAGTGGATATTGGGTGCCCGCTTTATTAAATGGTTTTATTGAGATCGGTCAAAAAGCGGGAGTTACGGCTTTAGATCCCAGTTCCATGATCAACCAAGGATTAAGTATTGCGGGGGGTATTTTTAAAGCCTTTTTTAATTGGGGCGTCTTGGGTCATCCCTTTGTATCATTGATTGGTGGTGCGATTTGTTTGGCGATTGTGGTGTTGTATGCCTTGATGGCTGCAGAACTCACTATTATTTTAGTTAAAACTTATGTGGTCATTGCGTTGGGGAATTTATTTTTTGCGTTTGGCGGATTGGAATGCACACGTCCAATGAGCGTGCATTACATTAAAGCGGCAATTGGGCTGGGTTTACAGCTACTAACTCTCTACGTGTTATTGGGCGTAGGGCAAAACATGGGAGCGCAGTGGGTGGTATTAACCCAGCAAGCGGCCACACACCATGCTTTAATGCCGATGTTTGTGATTTTAGCGGCGGTGATTGTCTACTATCTTTTATTAAAAAATATTCCCCCTTTTATTGCCGGTTTTTCTGGGGTGGGTGGTTTTCGAAATTATGGTGATGCAGCGGTGGCAACCGCCTTAAATACAGGCGTAAATAGCATGAACTTCTTGCAAAATAACGCTAGGCGTGCAGGCCGTATGGCGCAAGCAGGGTCAGAGCTTATCACTGCTGGTGGACATGTTTCAAAACTTTTTACTGGTGCATTTACCAAGCACGGTAAAAATTTATCAGGATTGGGTCGTGCAGCACAATCAACGACGGCTCAGGTAAGTGGCGCCATGGCGAATACACTTAAAAATAGTGTGATGCGGCAACAGTCGCATTTAAGTGCTGGGCAGAAACTTAATCAGCATCTGGCGAATCGAGTGAGCAATGCTAAAGAATAATCACAATGGAGGATTAGAAATGGGAACACATTCTACTGCTAAAGAATTATTGCCTGCATCTTCATCTTGGCAATTTGATGATTTTAAGGATTCACAATTTAAAAAACGCGTGATGTGGCTTTGGATTTTATTTACACCGCGTCGTTATGCACGTAACCATGACGATTGTTGTTGCAATGTTGGTTATGGATTTTCTTTATTTGTATCCGCACTTTCGGGTCTTTTTGCCGTTTTCTTTCCATTTAAAATTATTGGCTGGTTGGTATTTTTAGGCCTTAATGGTGTGACAATCATTCATCCCATTGAATACGCTAACCAATCTCGTTTTTGGTTAAGTGGGTTGGCAATTTTAGTTGGTGTGGGATTAATTATGGGGCAAGGCCATTTGGGGTTCACTTTTTTTAAATGGTCAGTCGAAAAATATATTGGCATGGTATATCTTTTTAGTGGTGGGCTAGGAGTGCTGCGACGCTTATGGAATGCATTGATTTGGCGGATGTTAGATAGGCTAGTTGCTGGATTGCCGGCTTGTCAAAAGGAAGCTGTGGATGAAAAATAATTTTCTGATAAAATTTGTTAAGAAAATAATCGGCAATGTACGAGCGATAGTAAAAACATGGCCTTTATTCATTAAAGATAAACGAAAAAAGCAGCATAATCAGAATATGGAAAAGTCGTCCTTTCTTAAAAAATCGGCATTAAATAACCCATACTTACAATCTAAAGCGCTATGGAACGATGTATATGGCAGTGTTGAGATAAAGTTACAAAATGCCTATCGCATTATTTTAATTTTAGCGGTTGTTATTGGGATCGCAATCATTGGGTTTGTGGTGGTGGCGGGTGAATCGAAAGTGCAGCCCGTCCCTTTTATTGTGCATGGCGATGAAGTGATCACCTTAACCGCTTCGCAATCCACTTCTGTCAATCGTATTAAAAATCAACTCGCGGTATTTTTTGCGAAACAATTTATTCGTGCTTCGCGTACCGTCAGCGCCGATGGGGAGTCGAATGCCGCACATGAGATTGCGGCAGTTTCGATGGTGAAAGGTGAGGCGCTTAAGGTACTTAAACAATATTACAAAATAAATGATCCCAATACCATTGGGAATCGTTCGGTAGTTGATATCGGGATTACCAGTGTTATTTCACCAGCGCCACATCATTTAACAATTCGATGGCGGCAAACGTATCGGGATAGTCAAAGTGGGCAGGTATTGCAAATCAAATCGTTTTTAGGGGATTTGACATATGGATTTGATCGGCCATCGCAAAATGCCACAATTTTAAATCATAATCCGGTGGGTTTTGTGGTGCGGTATCTGTCTTGGTCATCGGATGAGGTGCATTAAAGGGAGTCATTTTTTATGTGGCGTGTAAAGTTGATGTTTTTAAAAAAAAGAAAGAAGATCTTAAAGCAGTTTAATTTTTTGGGTGTGTTGATTTTGATTGGCAGTTTAACTGCCTGTACGCATCCAGCAATTTATACGCCCAAAGATTTCATTAATCCTAATCGTATTATCAGTAAAACTGTTGAAGTGGAAAAACCTTTGCCCGTGGTGCATGCCACGTTTGGGTTGGGTAATAATCCGGCCGTGATTGCTGCTTATCGTCGCTTTATAAATAGTGAAAAGACAAGGGCACCTTCTATTCAATCCAAAGGATTTAAAACCTTTGCCTATAATGCTTATGCACATCCTTTGTTAGCGTGCGCGCCGTTACATTTATGCGTAGTACAGTTAGAGCAAGGAGAGCGGATTAATAATATTAATATTGGTGATTCCGCGCACTGGCTAGTGGGTACGGCTTTGTTAGGATCTATTGAGGCCGGTTCTTATCAAGTGATGATCAAGCCAAAGCTCTATCATACAACAACGGATTTAGTGATTACTACCGATAAACGAACCTACAATATTGGGTTGGTCAGTGAAGTGGGGCAAGCCACGCATGTGTTGAACTTTTATTATCCTGAAGAGACTTTACAAACGAATCTTGATTTATTAAAACCAACAGACAGTAATGAGCATCATGTCGTTCAAAAAAGCAGTGTGATGGCTTTAAAGCATATTCATTTTAATTATGCACTATCTGGTGATCATCCTGCCTGGCGACCGGCACATGTGTTTGATGATGGGATTAAAACCTTTATTCAAATGCCTGCCATGGTTGAGCGACTAGATTTGCCGGTGTTGTATTTACAAAAAGGTCATCAACCGTTTGCTTTGGTGAATTATCGTTACCAACGACCCTATTATATTATCGATGGGCTGTTTCGCCGGGCTTTTTTAATTTCCGGTAAGGGCCGTAATCAAGTGCGTGTGGTAATCACCAACCAAAACTTTCGTGAGTAAGAATAATGGTCTATCAATCTCATATTCCAAAACCGCCTAAAGGGCCAGGTTTAAGTCGCCGCCTAGGTGTTTTGGTGGGAGTTTTAATTGTAGTGGTGGCGAGTATTTTTTTATTTTTCTTGCACCATTATTCGCCTAAAAGCGCATTGATGAAGAAAAGTCCTATTGAGCACTCATTGGTTGGGGAGGATGAAGCGATGTCCGTGATTAGAAAGATCCGCCGGCGGCCATATCACCCCCCGATGACTAAAATACCACAATTCATAGGGTCTTCAAAGGTGCACTTGTCAGTACAAGAGTTTGAACAAGGTTCAAATTCAGGATTATCGGTGTATCATGCGCCTACTAGGCCTATGAATCACGCCGTTGATAGCAAACGATTATCTTTAGATGCTGCATCACCACAGTCATTAAAAGTGCATGCAAGCTATATTATTAAGACAGGGGCGATTATTCCTGTGACACTTTTAACGGAAGTAAACAGTGATTTGCCAGGCACACTCATTGCTAAGGTGCGTGAGGACGTTTTTGATACTAAAACGGGAAATTTTTTATTGATTCCGCAAGGGGCGACATTAATTGGACACTATGGTTCGCATATTAATCACAATCAATCACGACTTTTTCTAGTGTGGAACAAGCTGATTTTTCCAAATGGTGAAAGTCTTTCCTTAAACGCCTTGCCGGGAATTGATTTGACGGGTAAATCAGGGTTATATGATCAAGTTAATCATCATTATTTTCGTACCTTTGGTTCGGCGTTTTTGTTAAGTGTTTTAGATGCCACCGCGCAACTCAATCAGCCACAAACAACGAACAATCAATTATCCATCGCGCAAGTGTTTACCAGGGCAGCCAGTCAACAACTTACGCAAACAGGTGCTGCCGTAATTCAGAAAAACCTAAATAGTCAACCAACTATTACCATTCGTCCAGGAATCAACTTTAATGTTTTGGTCAACAGGGATGTGGTGTTTAAAAAATCGTATGTGTTTTAAATTTTTATAAATGATTTGCCTTGCTAAGGTCGATAGCTTGGCATAGTAAATGGAGGAGCGGTCCCTATTTGCGCCACCGTGCTGCCGGTATCGGATGCTCGAAGTTTTTCGACTGCTTCAGAATGTTGTTCAAATTTCGCAGTATATTTTTTTCTGAGGTTTTCAATCGCGATGTCCGTAATCTTAAATTGTCGACACAAGGTGTGTGAGGAGTGTCTTTGTGTGGTGCCACATTCAGGATCGTAACTAAATAAAGACGCGTATTCCTTTGGGTTGTTAGGATTTCCTAGGTCTAGCGCTTTTCGAAAAGCCAAGGCCTTAGTGATACTGCTCGGGCTTTTAGGATTAATTAAAATGCCGGTGATATCTTGTGTTTGGTATCGTAAAAAACCTTCGTTCCAGGGCAGGCATACCTTTACATCAGGGTTTTCCTGATAATAATCATCTGATTGATATCTGTTATATAAGGCAGTTAAAGCAGAGAGGATGTCATGAGTGGATGTATTCCAACGTTGGCAATCCTTTTTATTACCATTATTAAAAGGCTGGCCGGGGATTTTTTTTATGCTGTCAGTGACGGTATGTTTACCCCCTCCTGTGAAAAACCAATCAATTTTGCGATTAAATGGCCTGATAAAAACACCAATTTCATCTTTTTTGCCGACAGAGGAGAATAGTAGAATGGGTAAATGGTTTTTGACAAAAGTGCATGCACTGTAATCTGTGTAATCTAGATCACTTTGATTGTTATGACCTAATAATTGATGCCACAATTTATCCTTGCGATAAGCTAAGATTTTTAATTCTCTTTCAACTGAAATACCGCGCACCCAGCATCCAGTGGTGTTAAATCCAGAGGGGATGTCATGACTTTGGTTTTGACGACTCATTGGCAGTCTCCTATGTAAGATGTAAGCTTTAGGTTTTGATGCATAATCCTAAATAAGTAAAAATCTATGTACCAAACCGTCTATAAATTTCTTCTGCTAAGGTATCCAGCTCTTGCATCATTTTATTGTAGTGCAGTTGTAGATCTTCTATTTCAGGGTCTTCTGAGGCTTTCACGGCTGCGTGAAACTTGGTTCTAGCCGCACTAAGACGCGGGGCTTTACAGTAGCACAAAGCACCTTTTAGCCGATGTAATACTTTGCGCATGTTTGACCAATCCCGGTTTGCAAAGGCTTTTTCCATGTCAGCTTTATCTGAGATTAATGATTCTCCAAACTTAATGAATAATTCAATGGATTGCTCTTTGCCCATCATCTCTATCATCGATTCAAGATCAATAATCGCGTGCGGTTGTGAGGTGATATTTGCTGAGGTGTTTTCTACTTCACTGGCTATGTCGCCCAACACAAACTGCTTTAATACTGTTTGGGCTTTTCCTTTTGATAACGGTTTTTGCATCACACTATTCATACCCGCTTTAAGGCAGTGACCTTTTGCTTCTCCTGTTGCGTGTGCGGTTAATGCCACAATCGGCGTTGCTTGATTTAAATTCTCTGTTTGACGTATTTGCTCGGTGGTATAAACCCCATCTTGATCTGGTAAGCCAATATCCATAAAAATAAAATCAAATGTTTGTTCGTTTACCGCTTTTAAAGTTTGTTTACTATCGCCGGCTAGAGTGATTGTGCAGTTTAAGTTTTTTAATATACTTTCTGCGACCATTTGAGCAGTTATATCATCCTCAACAAGTAAGACATTAATTTGGTTTGTTTCTGTCGATGTTTGTGCTGTAATATTGGATCTATTGCCCTCGGTAGGTGCTTTTTCTTTTTTGTTAGCTTTGCCAGAGGTTTCTTCTAAATCTGTTTGCGAGCCTTTAGTTAAGTAGGCTTCTTCTGCGTGGTTTAGTGCTTCACCTGTTGCTGCTATTATTGGAATTGTGCAAGTGAATGTAGTGCCTTTACCAACAGTACTTTTTAGTTTAATTGTCCCGTGCATATGGTCAGTAAACTGTTTAACTAAGTAAAGCCCTAGACCACGTCCGCGATAAAGATTTTGATAAGAGGGTGTTAAACGTTGAAACAACTCAAAAATCTTTTCGTATTGATTTTCTTCAATACCAATCCCAGTGTCGCTAACGCTAATAATTAGGGCTGATGGTTCAGCCTGATAATCTAATGAAATAATCACTTCACCTTTATCAGTAAATTTAATAGCATTGCTTACAAGATTTAATAAGATGCGATGCGTTAAAATGTCAAAACCTTTAGCTATATGAGGAACGGTGGAAGATGTTTCTACGGTGAGTTCCAAAGACTTGTTAAAAGCGGCTGGGCGAGTAGTTTCTACGACTTTATTGATAATGAGTGAAGGTTTGAAATTTTCTTCTCG
>JAHZKQ010000277.1 GCA_022600315.1 Gammaproteobacteria bacterium | reverse complement strand
TCGGCAGTGAGAGTGAGTTCGGCGCCTTTGCTGGCACCCAGTGACATTACGTTTAAAATACTTTTGGCATTCACTTTATGGTTTTTATAGTGAATAATAATATCACTTTGAAACCGTGAGGCTTCATTAATGAGTTTCATCGCCGCGCGGGCATGTAGGCCGAGTTTATTAATTATAGTGATGTGTTGTTCGATCATGGTGGTCACCTTTGTTCAGTAAACGCTTGATGGCTTGTTCATTGTTACAATCGAATTGATTGGCAATAATTTCTAGCCATAACTCAAATGGGCGGTTAGAGCGAATTGGTAGTAAATAGGCATCAAATTCTAAATCTAGAAAATGATGTTTTTTCTTGTGCGGTTGTAATGGATTGTCAGTAATAATTTGACCGGGATGAATAAGTACAACAACTGCATGAATAGGGCACTGTCTAGTTAGGGCATTGGCACCAAACTGTTTTTTAATATTAATTAAACCCAGCTCGCGAATCTGCAATAATCCAGCCAATTTCTCTGGTGCATGACCAAATAATTTTTGATTTTTTTTATGGAGTGTGACACTGTCATCAGCAACTAATTGATGACCGCGGGCCAATAACTTTAAGCATAATTCACTTTTGCCAATGCCGGCTTCGCCAAGTATTAGCACACCGTGATGGTTGATTCGCATTAAATTGGCGTGGATGGTTATTGAGTTAAGCATGGTTAGAGATTTGACCGCTAGCAATTAAAAATAATTCCTGGTTTGTTTTCGCTTCACGTAAGGTTTGGCGAAAATTTTTGTTTTGCAACTTTTCACTCAGTTCGGCTAAAATATTTAAGTGTTCTGCATTGCCATCTTTAGGAATTAATAACCCAAAAATCAAATCTACCGCTTGAGCTTCATCGTCACCACTAAAGTTAATGGCTTGTGATAAAGTTAATACGGTACAAATCGGTTGATATAAGCCTTCAATTTGCGCATGCGGAATAGCAATGCCATGACCTATCGCAGTACTACCCAGGCGCTCGCGTTGCAATAGCCGATCTAAAATGTCTTGGTATCTGACATTGGAATCAGCAGCGCTAGCAATTCGACTAATTTGTTCTAGCGCCTGTTTTTTATTGCTAAAACTTAAATTGCAACGCGCCAGCGTTGGGTGCATGGTGTCTTTTAATTTCATTCGCGGTGATGATCGGTTAGTTTTTCTTTATGTTTGCTTAGTTGACGATTAATTCGATCAGCCAATAAGTCAATTGCAGCATACATATCTTCAGCATCTGCCTTAGCATGGAAAGTACTGCCGCGCAGTGCCACTTGGGCTTCGGCAATTTGTTTTAAGTGATCGACTTGTAAGGTAAAGTTGATGGAGGTAATAAAACTATCATAATGACTTAAGCGCTTAAGTTTTTTATCAATGTATTGCTCAATCGCGCTGGTCACTTCTATGTTGTTGCCTTGAATATGAGTTTGCATTTTAGTTCTCCTCTATAGGTTGAATTCCTCACCCAAATACACTTCGCGCACTTCTTGGTGAGCGAGTATTTGCGTGGGTGTGCCTTCGGCAATAATATTGCCGGCACTGACAATATAACCACGCTCGCAAATATCTAAAGTTTCACGAACATTATGGTCAGTGATTAAGATGCCGATGCCTTTGCTGCAAAGGTGGCGTATAATTCGTTTAATGTCAACGACGGAAATAGGATCGATGCCGGCAAAAGGTTCATCGAGTAACATAAACTCAGGATCCCGTGCCAACGCTCTGGCAATTTCTACTCGCCGGGTTTCGCCGCCGGATAAACTTATGGCGAGGGTATCGCGTAGTTTATTAATATGAAACTCTTCCAATAATGTATTGAGCTTGGCTTGACGTTCTGATTTGCTAAGTTCCGGGCGCAATTCTAAAATTGCCATGATATTGTCGGCGACGCTGAGTTTACGGAAAATTGAACGTTCTTGTGGTAGGTAACCGATGCCTAGTTGAGCGCGGCGGTGCATGGGTAATTGCGTGATATCGGTTTGATTAAGCTCGACTTGGCCACCGTCCGGAGCGACTAGGCCAACGATCATATAGAACGTGGTGGTCTTACCGGCGCCATTAGGGCCGAGTAAACCAACGATCTCACCGCCTTTAACTTGCATAGACACGCGGTTAACAACGCGGCGTGATTTGTAAGATTTTTCTAAATTGTTAACATTTAATGTAGTCATAGTTTTAATATTTTAGTTGTCTTGCGGTCCAAGTACAATCCGGGTGTGATGCTGCCCTGAAGTGGCCGCAGTGCGTGCCTGTTCATGTTGGGTATCATACCAGATTTTTTGACTGGCGATTTGGTTAGGTTTTTGCACGGCAACGGCATGACCAATGAGTGTGGCCAGCTTGGTGTTGGCGTTATAATTAATTTGATCGGCTCGTGCTTGCAAGGGCTGTTTATTTTTGCTAGATAAAGTGAAATAGTGCGCAGGTCTGCCATAAATAATAAATGTTTTTATGCCACCGGTTGGGTTTTGATTCAGGATGGCTTTATCGCCACTAAGTTTAGTGGTGCCTTGCTGCATATGCACATGACCAATATAAGTAATTTGGCGGCTGTGAATATTATAAAGAATTTTATCGGCACGAAAATAGGCTGGTTTATTTTGATCAGTAGCCAGCGCAAAGCTACTGGTGCTTATTATTAAGCAGGCACTAATGAGAAATTTTAGCAGGCGCATGATATATTCCTCGTGCATGGTTAAGTAGAGTCATACGACCGGTTTTAAAGTTAGCGGTAAATCCAATCCCGTGTATAGTGGTATGGGGTTGCAATACGGTAATGGGCTTATTGGATTGTGCGTATGAGCGCTGCGGATAAATAATAATTTTAGGCGTTAATATTCTTGTGGAGCTTTGTTTTTTGGTAGCCATTTGTTGAATGATCACATGTCCCCATAAAATAATTTTATTATTTTGTTGCATTGATTTGCCATGGTCGGCGGTGATATGCCAAGGGCTTTGTTTGCCATAAAAAATAATATCTGGCGTGGTTAAATAAGCCATATCGTTTTTAGGATAATGCATAAGCTTAGGACTTTTAATGACGCACTTTAAATGACCTTGTCTATCGTAGGCCGAGTAATTAAAGTTGCGGATATAAGTATCTGGCATTTTATGATTGGTTAAAATGCTTAAGGGTTTAATGTATAGCAAGGTGAGTAAGCCAACTGCCAATACAATGGCAATTGCTAATACTGAAAGTATTATACTGCGGTTCATGCCGGGCTCAGCACGGTATTTTCAGTCAGTAATAAATCACAGACTTCACGCACTGCGCCGTCACCACCGCGACGCGTGGTCTTCCAATCAGCTGCTGCCAGCACATCAGGCGTTGCATTTGCGACCGCAATCCCGAGTCCTGCTGCATGAATTGCGGCTAAATCAGGCGTATCATCTCCCATATATGCGACTTGTTTAAGGCTGATATTGAGCTGTTGACATAAGTTTTCTAGTGCAGTTAATTTGTCGTAATGTCCTTGCAATACATGTTGGATATTTAGCTCGGCCATGCGCTGGTTAACGCAATGACTCTTGCGTCCAGAGATAATCGCAATCTCAATGCTGCTTTTTTGCAGTTGCACCAGGCCGTAACCATCTTGGGTATTAAAACGTTTATATTCTTCGCCATCCACCCCAAACCAAAAACTGCCATCGGTTAAGACGCCATCAACATCGAGTGCTAGTAATTTAATTTGTTGGGCTTGGGTTTTAATTTTAGTGGGTTGCATAAATTAGACTACGCCTGCTTGTAAAAGGCTATGCATATGCACAACGCCTATGGGCTTATTATTTTCATCAACAACAATTAACGCGGTAATTTTATGTTGTTCCATTATTTGCAAGGCATCGGCGGCTAAAAGGCCAGGACGAATGGTTTTACAGCCAGGCGTCATGATATCAGTCATTTTAATTTGATGGATATCTTTGCCGGTATTTAATACGCGACGTAAATCACCGTCAGTAAAAATTCCTTGTAAAACTCCATTGTCGTCGACAATGGTTGTCATGCCTAAACTTTTTGAGGTAATTTCAATCAGTGCTTCACTTAATGAAATCTCTTGATGCACTTTTGGCATGGCGCTACCGGCATACATTAGTGAATCAATATGTAATAGCAAACGTTTCCCTAAACTGCCACCGGGGTGAATATTGGCAAAATCTTGCTTGGTAAAGCCGCGAGCATCGAGCAAAGCAATGGCTAAGGCATCGCCCATAACCAAGGTGGCGGTTGTGCTAGCGGTGGGGGCCAAGCCCAGCGGGCAGGCTTCTTCACTGACGCTAACGTCTAAACTGACATTGGCATTTTTGGCCAAAGTTGAATTTAAATTTCCAGTTAAGGCAATCACTGGAATTTTTAAGCGTTTAATTTGGGCGATAACATTAATTAATTCGTAGGTCTCTCCAGAATTGGAAATTCCAATCACCACGTCTTTAGCTGTGATCATCCCCATGTCGCCGTGACTCGCTTCGCTGGGATGCACAAAGTGTGCTGGAGTGCCGATGCTGGCGAGGGTGGCGGCGATTTTGCGGCCAATATGGCCAGATTTACCGATGCCAATGATGATGGTCCGACCCTGGCAATTGAGCAATAACTCGCAAGCCTTGGTAAATTTTTCATCAATTCGATCGGCTAGAGAGGCAATGGCCTTGGCCTCGGTAGTAATTACCGCTTTGCCTAATTCTTGCACGCTTGATTGAGTGATGTTTATTTTTGTTGCGTTCGCACTAACTTCCATTGATAATCAGTCCAGATTTATTCTCTATAAGTTTCTAAGTCAGCCATTTTACCGAAATATGGTCTAAAATTCTAAGGGTTATCAAGTTTACCGGTATGTCTAAAGTTGGCAAAATACAGACAGTCTCCCCAAGTTTGGGGTATTATAAATGATATAGGGTGAGTTTGATACGTAAAAACTGCCCTTTTATTGACTCTAGCAAGGGAGCATATGAAGTTTCATGGGTGTTGAAGAATACTGTATTCGCTTTGAGGATGTGCACTTCAGTCGTGGTGCGAAGCCGGTATTATCCGGTATGAGTCTAATGATCCCCAAAGGCAAAATTACCGCAATTATGGGTCCAAGCGGTACTGGCAAAACCACTTTGCTGCGTTTAATTGGCAAAGAGTTAATACCTAGTCGAGGCACGGTAGAAGTTTACGGCCAAAATCTTGCAAAACTTAAACGTAAGGCGATATATCGGTTGCGCCAACGCATGGGGGTGTTATTTCAACAGGGCGCATTATTTACAGATTTAAACGTATTTGATAACGTGGCTTTTCCAGTGCGACAACACACTAAGCTGCCTGCCGATATGCTGCATGATTTAGTATTAATGATTTTAGAGGCCGTGGGTTTACGTGGTGCGGCACTTTTACGTATCGATGAATTGTCTGGCGGTATGGCAAGGCGAGTAGCATTAGCGCGAGCTATTATTATGGGGCCAGAGCTAATGTTGTATGATGAGCCATTCACTGGTCAAGACCCAATTGTGCGTGGCGTATTGTTGCGCTTAATTCGTGAACTTAATGACGCGTTTCAAATGACTTCAGTGATCGTGTCGCATGATGTCAAAGAAACTCAAATGTTAGCGGACTATGTGTATATTATTTCCGGTGGTAAAGTGATTGGTGCAGCAACGCCAAATGAATTAATGCAGTTAGATTCACCGGAAGTTAAACAGTTTATTAATGGTATGCCAGATGGACCGGTTTCATTTCGCTATGCAGCGAAACCTTATGCAGAGGATTTAGGATTATGTTAAAGGCTCGTATTACAGAGCTTGGCAGTCAGAGTTTAAACTTTTGCGAGCGCATGGGGCGTTCAGGAATATTTTTATTTCGCAGCATTTTTCAGTGGCCAAAGTGGCATCAATTTTGGCCGCTATTGTCGGTACAATTATACCGGGTTGGGGTCTTGTCTTTAGTGATTATTTTATTGTCGGCCATGTTTATTGGCATGGTGGTGGCTTTGCAAGGCTATAATACTTTGCAAAAATTTGGCGCTTCACAAGAGCTAGGTCAGCTATTGGCATTAAGCGTGGTGCGTGAACTAGGCCCGGTGGTAGCGGCATTATTATTTGCGGGTCGGGCGGGCTCGGCATTAACAGCAGAATTAGGCTTAATGCGCACTACCGACCAAATTAGTGGTATGAAAATGATGGCGGTTGATCCATTATGGTATGTGGTTGCGCCACGTTTATGGGCTGGCATTATTGCTTTGCCATTATTGACCTTACTTTTTAATATCACCGCAATTTACGGTGGCCAATTAGTCGGTGTGCAATGGCTGGGAGTTGATGGCGGTTCATTTTGGGCTAATATGCAAGCTGCCGTTAGTTTTAGGCATGATGTATTAAATGGTTTAATTAAAAGTATTGTATTTGCCATTGTGATTACCTGGGTAGCTGTCTATGAAGGATTTTATTCAGAGCCAAATGCTGCGGGTATGGCACGAGCTACAACGAAAACAGTGGTATTTTCTTCATTGCTAGTATTGGCTTTGGATTTTGTAATGACAGCCATGATGATGGGAGGATGGTAGATGATTAGTCGTCGGGTGTTAGAATTTTGGGTGGGTTTATTTATTTTAGCTGGTTTAGTGGCATTAATATTATTGGCGTTTCGAGTGAGTGGCTTAACGCAAATTGGCAATAATGAGCATTATATTTTAACCGCTGAATTTGATAATATTGGTAATCTTAAAGTACGCGCGCCAGTTGCTGTGGCAGGTGTTAAGATTGGGCAGGTTGCATCGATTAATTTAGATCCGCAAAGCTATCGTGCCAAAGTTACACTATTTATCGACAGGCACAATAAAATACCGCTGGATACTTCGGCAAGTATTTTGACTCAGGGTCTGTTGGGGTCAAATTATATTAGTCTACTGCCCGGATTTGCCCCAGAAAATTTAAAAGCCGGACAAATGATTCAGACCACGCATTCGGCATTAATTCTTGAAAACTTAGTTGGTCAGTTAATGTTTAATTTAACCAATAAGTCTTCAGATAAAGATGGCGACACTAAGCCTAAATCATCTAATAAATCAAAGGAGCCTATGGTATGATTCGACGTAAATTATCTCTCAGTTTAATTTTATTATTATTTGTTAGCAGCTTTACTTTTGCGGGCGCAAATGTAACTTCGCCCGTGACTATGTTAAAAGGTGTGGCAGATAATTTAATTAATAAGCTTGAGCAGAATAAATCACGCTTAGATCGCCGGCATGTGATCGATACGATTGTTGATCAAACGATCTTACCATATGTGGCAACCGATATTATGGCGGGTTCAGTAGTGGGTCGAAATTATTGGACGAAGGCAAGCCCCGAGCAGCGTCAAAAATTTATTGGCGAATTTAAGCACCTGGTGATTTCAACTTATGCAGCAGCATTCGCTGCTTATAATGGCGATAAAATTCAGTTTTACCCATTGCGAGTTAACTACAAAACAGCGCGTTATTTACGGGTGCGTAGCATGATAGTGCGCTTAAATGGTCAGCGTATTTCTGTAAACTATAATGTATTCCGCCAAAACGGTGCGTGGAAAATTTATGATTTTAGCATTGAACATGTCAGTATGGTGGGTAGTTACCGTTCGCAATTTTCAGGTGTATTGGCGCAGTCCGGCATGTCAGGTTTAATCGCCAAATTGGCCAAGCATAATATGGTAAATTAACTATGGTAGCAAAATTAGAATTAACGGCCAGTGGTTTTAAGCTTGATGGCATATTGAGTTTTATTTCTGTTGCAAACTTAAGGGAGCAGGGACGTTTGCAATTTGGAGCTATTAAAACTCAGACAATTGAAATCGATTTTTTAAAATTGTTATGCGTCGATAATTCAATATTGCCGTTATTGACCGCGTGGCTTAAAGATGCAAAACAGGTGCAAAAAACTTTGCGCTATGTTGCATCTAAAGAAATGCAGCGTCTAATTTCAGCTTGTGGAGTGGATGAGTTGTTGCCGTTGGTGGAAGCATAACATTAATGTAAAAGATGATAAATTTTAAGGTGGTAGGGTAATGGATCGATTAATTATTGAAGGTGGTGCACCGCTGTCGGGCACGATTCGTGCTTCAGGCGCAAAAAATGCGGTATTGCCAATTTTGGCGGCAACATTGCTTGCGGGTAAGCCGGTTAAGCTGAGTAATATCCCTCATCTAAATGATGTTACTACGATCATCGAATTGCTTGGTCGGATGGGTGCTTCATTAACTATTAATGAAGATTTATCGGTTGAAATCGATAGCTCTAAGTTAACAAATTATAATGCGCCTTATGAGCTAGTGAAAACTATGCGGGCATCAATTTTAGTCTTAGGTCCTTTATTGGCACGTTATGGTCGCGCGGAAGTCTCATTGCCTGGCGGTTGTGCAATTGGTTCCCGGCCGGTGGATGTGCATTTAGATGGTATGCGTGTGTTGGGTGCCGATGTTGAAGTGGTTAATGGTTTTATTAGTGCTAGTGTTAAAGGCCGATTAAAAGGTGCAGAAGTTGATTTGGGAAAAATCACGGTAACCGGTACGGAAAATATTATTATGGCTGCAGTGCTAGCAGAAGGGCGCACTATTATAAAGAATGCCGCCTGTGAGCCTGAAGTGACTGACCTGGCCAATTTCCTGAATGTTTTGGGCGCAAAAATTACGGGTGCGGGAACTGATACTATTACAATTGATGGGGTTGACGAGCTGGGCGGCGGTGAATATACAGTTTTAGCGGATCGAATTGAAGCCGGTACCTATTTAATTGCGGCGGCGATGACGCGCGGTGACATTATGATTAAACAGATTTCGCCGCTTATTTTAGACGCTGTGCTGGTTAAATTACGCAAAACCGGTGCTTCAATTTTAACCGGAGATGACTGGATTAAATTAGATATGCAAGGCAGACGTCCTAAGGCAGTTTCAATTGATACGGCACCTTATCCTGATTTTCCCACTGATATGCAGGCGCAGTTTATGGCGATGAATATTATTGCCGAAGGTGAATCCACGGTGCAAGAAAATGTATTTGAAAATCGATTTATGCACGTGCATGAGTTAAAACGCATGGGTGCTGATATTCGCTTGCGGGGTAATACTGCTTATTGTAAAGGTCGAGAAATGATTACTGGTGCGCCGGTTATGGCAACCGATTTGCGTGCTTCGGCGGGTTTAGTATTGGCGGGTTTGGTGGCGAAAGG
>JAHZKQ010000276.1 GCA_022600315.1 Gammaproteobacteria bacterium | reverse complement strand
ATTGTTCACGCACATAAAAATAATTATTACCGCAAGATGGCTAAGGCGGCATTTGCCGCTTCGGAAGTGATCACTGGAGACTCTGCCTTGTTAAAACAAAGAGGTTTAGAGATAGGTGCGCCTGAAGAGAATAATTTTATCATTCAAAATGGGGTGGATGCGAAGCGATTTTATCCCTTTTATACTCATTTAAAAAAAGAATATGGTATGAAGGAGGAGGATCTTCTAATTTTCAGCCCTCGTGCGCTGGATGAAAATTACAATATTGATATCATCATTGATGCTCTGGGTATTCTGAAAAGAACTATAGGCAATTTTAAGTGCATTTTTGCTTATGCTTTTGGCGGCGAGTATTTTAATATGCTCAATACGAAGGTTAGCCAACTAGGTCTCGAGTCAAACGTGATATGGCTAGGATTTACTGAATATAATGACATGCCTATTTATTACAATGCGGCGGATATTGTAGTTTCGATTCCTAGTAGTGACAGCTCACCCAAAAGTGTTTATGAGGCGATGTTTTGCTCTACTCCAGTTATCCTTAGTGATATAGGCTGGGTATACGAGAAACTTGACGCATATGATTTTGTAGAAAAAGTTCCGCCGCGCTGCAGTGATTCACTGGCAACAGCTTTGTTAGACCTATATCATAGGCCTGAAAGAAGACATGAAATGCAGGATGCGGGGCTTGTAGTAGCTGCTAAATATTTTGAGTACCAAGACAATATGCAAAAAATGGAAAGAATCATGGAGGCCACACTATGCGCAATGAAGGAGTAGATATTTGCAGTAATTGTGTAATGGATTCAACGGATAAAAAAATAATTTTCGATAAATCAGGTGTTTGTGATCACTGTAATACCTTCAAGGCTGATATACTTCCATCGTGGAATTATGGGCAGGGCAAACAAGCAAAAATTGCAGAGACCGTATCGAAAATTAAAAGAGCAGCAAAGGGTAAGGAATTTGATTGCATAATTGGTATGAGTGGAGGCATTGACAGTTCGTACCTGGTGTATTTAGCTAAAGAAAAGATGGGGTTAAACCCTCTCGTATTTCATGTAGATGCCGGCTGGAACAGCCAAATTGCAGTTAATAATATCGAAAAGATAGTGGGAGGATTAAGTTTAGAATTATTTACGGAAGTGATTAACTGGGAAGAAATGAAAGACCTGCAATTGGCATTTTTCAGATCTGGTGTTCCTCATATTGATGCTCCACAGGACCATTCCTTTTTTGCTGCAATGTATAAGTTTGCTGAAAAAAATAAAATCAAGTACATTTTAACGGGTGGTAATTATTCAACAGAGTGTGTTAGAAATCCAAAAGAATGGATGTATTATCAATCAGACTCAAAACAAATAAAAGATATACATAACAAGCATGGGACACGACCGATAGACTCATACTCGCTTGTTAATGTACTAAGATACAAGGTTTATTTACCGTATTTCAAGAAGATTAAATTAATTAGGCCATTGGATTTTTATCCTTACGATAAAGAAGATGCGACAAAACTACTAGAGACTAAGTTTGGTTATCAACGTTATGCACAGAAGCATTTTGAATCTCGTTTCACCCGCTTTTATGAAAGCTATTGGTTGTATGAAAAATTTGGCTATGATACCCGTAAAGTACAGCTATCGAGCTTGATTCTGACTGGGCAAATGAGTAGAGCGGAAGCACTTAAGATTTTATCTAAAAAGCCTTATGACGAAAATAATATCCATCATGATATGCAGTACATAGCAAATAAATTAGATATAAGTGTAAGTGAGCTTAATAGTTACCTGAAGGCTGAAAACAAAACATACAAAGATTATAAAAATCGAGAAAACTTATATAATCTTGGTGCTTATGTTATGAAAAGGATAGGTCTTGAGAGGGGTGGGAAACGCTAGTGATAGGTGTTATTGATTACGGGCTAGGAAATATCAAAGCCTTTTTAAATATCTACAGTCGATTAAATATTCCGTGCAAATGTATTAAAATAGCATCAGATTTTGAATCAGTAGATAAAATCATTTTGCCGGGCGTTGGAGCCTTTGACGCCGCTATGCTAGCGCTTAATCAAAGTGGCTTGCGAGAGTCGCTAAATGATTCGGTTTTAATAAAAAAAAAACCAGTGCTTGGTGTGTGCGTTGGTATGCAGATGATGGCTCGAACAAGCAACGAGGGGCGTGAGGAAGGGCTATCCTGGATTGATGCAATAGTAGAGAAAATTGATACAAAGCAGCCTTTACCGCATATGGGTTGGAATACTTTAACCATTGTTGGGGAGTCTGGTATTCTCAATGGCTTGAAGGCAGGGGAAAGATTCTATTTCTTACATTCATACTATTTTAAATGCAATAACAGCAAGAGTATTTTGGCGACCTCTACTTACTCAGGTGATTTTTGTTGCGTGGTTAATGATGACAATATCTATGGCATTCAGTGTCACCCTGAAAAAAGCCATGTAGCAGGCACTCTTTTCCTAAAAAATTTTGCGGAACAAATATGTTGAACCCAAGAATAATTCCTTGTCTCTTGATAGACAATAGTGGGCTGGTGAAGACAATCAAATTTAAGGACCCAAAGTATGTTGGGGATCCACTAAATGCGGTTCGGATTTTTAATGAAAAGCTGGTGGATGAAATTGTTGTGCTTGATATATCGGCAAGCAGGAATAAGGTAGAGCCTAATTATAGACTAATAGAAAATATTGCTACGGAGTGCCGAATGCCGCTGTGCTATGGGGGTGGCATTAAGTCGGTGAAGCAGGCTAAAAAAATCCTTTCTTTAGGTGTTGAGAAAATAGCATTAAGTTCAAGCGCAGTAGAGTCTCCCTCTATAGTATCTGATATATCAAGCGAAGTAGGTAGTCAAAGTGTCGTTGTTATTGTTTGTAATTCT
>JAHZKQ010000275.1 GCA_022600315.1 Gammaproteobacteria bacterium | reverse complement strand
GATATTAGTTCTGCACTCGTTGATAGTTCAGAAACTCTGTCCAGTATTGTGGTAAGCGGCGTACCCAACGGTGTGGAATTATCCGCCGGTACCGATAATGGTGATGGCACTTGGAGTTTAGATGCAGGAGATTTAAGTGGCTTAACGATTACACCAAACGAACATTTTAGTGGTGATATTAATTTAAGTGTGACTTCAACCAGTACTGAAAGCGATGGCTCAACGGCTACTTCAACAAGTAATTTTTCGGTAACTGTTGGCGCAGTTGCCGATACGCCAAACTTAAGCGTTACTGATGTATCTGCCGATGAAGACAGTGAATCTATCGCACTAAATATTAGTTCTTCACTGGTTGATACTGATGGTTCAGAAAGCTTATCAATTACTATTGGTGGCGTCCCAAATGATGCAACATTGTCAGCAGGAACAGATAATGGTGATGGCACTTGGACTTTAACCAGTAATGATTTAAATAATTTAACAATTAATTCCGACGATGAATTTGAAGATAGTTTTGATTTAACTGTTACTGCCACCTCTACTGATGGTAGTGATACTGCCAGCATATCGGATACATTAAGCATTAGCATTGATGATGACGACGATGACGATGACGATAACGATGACGATAACGATAATGATGACGATAACTATGATAACGATGACATTGTCGGCACTTCAGGCGATGATACCTTAAGCGGCACCCAGGGTGACGATGATGCGATTTATGGCCTTGGTGGTAATGACTCGATTAATGGACAACAAGGAGATGATCTTGCCTATGGTGGCACTGGCGATGATACCTTAAAAGGCAAAGCCGGTGATGATACTTTGCATGGTGGTGATGGTGATGATAGTTTCCATGGTGGTGCTGGCGATGACAGTATTTTAGGTGGTGCTGGTGATGACTATATTCGTGATGATAATAATAATGATATTGCTTTCGGTGGCACTGGCGATGATTACTTCCGAGTTGGCAAAGGCGACGACACCCTCTATGGCGAAGCCGGTGATGATACTTTCTTATTCCAAAATAAAAACCTTGGTGACAATGTCGTAGACGGTGGCGAAGGTGGCTCTTGGGTTGATACCATTGTATTAAACCAAGCATCTAAAGATCCAAATGCTGGCGGCGGCAAAGGCAGCTGGACTTTAGAAACCGATGACAATTACACCATCGATAATAATGATGTACTAACATTTGATGGTGAAGGTTCAGGCACCATCACCATGAATGATGGCACCGAAATTACATTCGACTATATCGAAAAAATTGAATGGTAAAATTAATCTATTATGCCAAATTCACATCTGCAAACTTTAGTTGAAATACTACAAGAAAAGGCTAGCCAAGATCCCCAGAAAATTATCTATCGCTGGGTTCACTTTGATAAAACTGAAAGCTTAACTTACGCTGAACTTGACCATCAAGCTAAACAATTTGCCACAGAGCTACAAACCAATTATAAAGATAATCGCACCGCCATCATCGCCCTAACACCATCAATTCACTATTTAATTGCATTATTTGGCTGCTTCTATGCTAATGTGATTGCCATTCCACATCACCCTGCTAAAAACCAACGTCAAACTAAATTAACCAAAGCGATTATCAAAGACACAGCAGCAATGATTATCACCCATGAAAAACACGCCACACAGTATTCGACAAGCAAATTAATTATTGAAGATATTATCGCGAGTGCCGAACGCTACCAGCCGCAAAAATTTAAACCCGACACCACTGCTTACTTACAATACACTTCCGGTAGCACTCGTGAACCACATGGCATCATGATTAGCCATAAAAATATTATCGCTAACTGCGAAGCAATTCGATTAAATTACGATACCGATAAACGTATTATTTGCAGTTGGCTGCCACCCCACCATGACATGGGACTGGTCGGCGCAATTTTTTGTGCGATTTACGGTGATCGTGAATGTATTTTAATGCAGCCGCTAGACTTTGTGCGCAAACCTTTATTTTGGCTAGAAACCGTTAATCGTTACCGCGCCAGTGCAACGCTTGCTTCTAATTTTTCACTAGAACTTTGCAATAAAAAACTTAAAAAATTAACCGCACCCATGGACTTAGATTTAAGTTGTTTAGAGACCATTATTATTGGCAGTGAACCTATCCATCAAAAAATATTAGATGAATTTACTGAGCTTACTAAACCATATCGTTTTAATCCTACAGCATTAAGCCCGGCCTATGGTTTAGCTGAAGCCACACTACTAATTAGTGCCACCCATCAACATCAAAAATTATCTGGCATCAACATCGATCCAGAGGCATTTAAACAAAATCAAATTAAATTAAGCAATAAGCCCCATGCCACACATTTAATTAGTGTTGGCGAAGCGGTCAAAGATCATAAAATTATTATTGTCGATCCAACATCACATGCCGAATTAGCCGCCAATCAAATCGGTGAAATTTGGGTTGCCGGACCCAGCATTGCAAAAGGCTATTGGCAAAATACCGAGCTTAGTCAAAAAATATTCCAAAATAAAATGGGCAATAAAACTTATCTAAAAACTGGCGACTATGGCTTTAAGGATAAAAACAATAAACTATATATTACTGGCCGCAGCGAAGAACTTATCATTATTAACGGCCAAAATTTTTATGCGCACGATATTGAATATTGTCTTGAAACCTCACATCCAGCTATTAACAGTGATGGGTGCATTATTTTCACAAGCAAGAAAATGAATAGCGATATTATTGCGGTGATTGAAATCGATCGGCATGACAAAAACCATGATGCGATTCACACTACTGCTGCCGATAAGCTTTGGGAAGCGTTTAATTTAAACTTAAAACAAATCAATCTGATCCCGCAGGGATTTTTACCGCGCACCAGCAGCCACAAAAAACGGCGCAATAAATGTCGCGAATTATGGCAAAATAAAAATTTAAAAATAATATTTTCAAGTTAAAAAGCCGGTCTCAGAATATTTATTTGAAACGCCGCTTAATCTCTTGCATCAAAACATCCAGCTCCTGCATCATTTTTTTATAGAGTGGTTGTAGATCTTCTATTTTAGGATTTTCTGAAGCTTTAACTGCCTCGTGAAACCGGGTTCGAGCACGGCTAAGACTCGGAGCTTTGCAATAGCACAAACCGCCCTTCAAGCGGTGCAAGACCTTGCGCATACCTGGCCAATCTCGATTCGCAAACGTCTGTTCCATTTCGGCTTTATCGGGAATTAAACTTTCTCCGAACTTAATAAATAATTCGATCGCACTTTCTTTGCCATTCATCATTTGCGCTGCCGAATCAAGATCAATAATGCAATCTCCTGCTACCGTAGAGTTTTCAGCAATTTTCTCTCCAATCACAAACTGCTGCAAGGCAGTTTCAGCCTTTTCTTTGTTAAGCGGCTTATAGATCACACTATTCATACCCACCTTAATGCAATCTTTCTTCACCTGTTCATTTGCATGGGCTGTTAATGCCACAATCGGTACGTGCTGATTTGAACCTACCGTTTGACGAATCATTTTTGCAATATAAATACCATCTTGATCCGGCAAACCAATATCCATAAAAATAAAATCAAACGTTTGCTTGTTAACGGCTTTTAAAGCTTGCTTGCTATCTTCTGCAATAGT
>JAHZKQ010000274.1 GCA_022600315.1 Gammaproteobacteria bacterium | reverse complement strand
AATAGGCTGAGATTTTAATTACATAAACCATGCATTTTGTACGTTTTAAGCCAAATAAAAACAAAAGGTGAAAAGCTATGACTCTCAAGAAACTTATCTTTCTCGGCACCGTTTTATTAACTCCGATTATGAGCTTTGCAAGTTCAATCACCTATAACAGTGGATTATACAATACGGCTATTGTCTGTTACAGTTTTGGCGGACAACCTCTAGCAAGTTTTTTAGTGCCGCAAACCATTACTTTGGACACGCAAAACAAAACTATTGTTGGCCGCAGTCACAGCACCGGCGGTAACCTTTCAGATTCTAGCTTTAGCAAAAACTTTTCATTAACTAATCCGGGAACCATTGATGGCTACTCAACCCAGCCTGTAGCAGGCACAGTGACAGGCAAAGTAACCGCAAATAAAACATCTCAAGCAATCACGATTAATTTTGCAACGCCCTATTTTAATGACACTGCATGCCGGCTAGTTCCAAGCACTCATTCGATAACCTACATAAAAAATTAACTCAGCGCTTTGTTAATTCCACAAACCGATAGGCGTAAGGGTTTTTTGCATCGGCTGAGAAGGTTTCATTCGATAGCTCTTGCCAGTCACTGGCATTCCATTCTGGGAAATAAGTATCACCACCGTTTGGGTAATCAATATAAGTTAAATACATATGATCAACTAATGACATCGCCAACCGATAAATTTCACCACCACCAATTACCACCACATCTTCTGCGACGGAGGCTTTCGCTAAGGCGTCCTCAAATGAATTTACCACCTCACAACCCGGTAGATTTAAATCTTGTGACCGCGTAATAACAATATTGCGCCGTCCAGGCAAGGGCTTACCAATACTCTCAAAAGTCTTACGTCCCATGATAATCGCCTTACCCATGGTCAGTTCGCAAAAGTGCTTAAGATCGGCTGGCATACGGCCCCAAGGCATTTGATTGTCTTTACCAATCACTCGATCAGCGGTCATAGCGGCAATAATGGCAAGCATGATTTTATCCTATATAATAAACGCTAACCTTAGCACGCGCGTTCAAGTTTGCAAATCGCGCCAAATCGTATAAGATTTCGGGCTGACACCGAATCATTTAGCACACAAGGAATACTTGCATGAAGCGCCAGTCATTGCTAATCCGCCGCCTTATTATCAGCCTCTGTCTAAGTGCCAGCTTAGTGATAAGCGCGGCTTATGCCACTGGCAGCCTGTATGCGACCACGCATCAACAATATCCCACTTACCCAAAAATACATTACGGCACCGGCGCTAAAGCTAAGCAAATTAAGCGCGGTGAATATCTGGTGAAACTCGGCGACTGTATTGCCTGTCATACCACCAATGGTGGCAAAGCGTTTACCGGCGGGCGGGCAATTGAAACCCCATTTGGAAATATTTATACCCCTAATTTAACACCAGACAAAGCCACCGGACTTGGCAATTGGACCGATGCAGACTTTATCAAAGCCATGCGCAAAGGGGTTTCTCCACAAGGTAAATATTATTACCCCGCATTGCCATATTTATATTTCAGCATGGTGACCAATAATGACCTAAAAGATATCAAAGCATACCTAGATGCCCTAGAACCGGTGCATAAAGTTAAGCCTAAAAACGACTTAATCTTTCCATTTAATTGGCGCTTCCTACAACTCGGCTGGCGGATCATGTTCTTTCACCCCAAAGGTGCTTTTAAACCAGACCCAACCAAATCAGCCCAATGGAACCGTGGCTATTATATCGTACAAGGTTTAGGACATTGCGGCATGTGTCATACGCCAGGACATCATTTAATTTTAAAAAAATGGAACCTTGGCGCACCAATTCGTAAATACGATTTAACCGGTGCCTTTGTGCAAGGTTTTTATGCACCAAATATCACCTATACCAATTTAAAACATGCCTCCGTGGCAGATTTGGCCGGCGTATTTTTAAAAGACCATTTGATTGGTGGTGGTCAAGTCAAAGGCCCCATGGAAGAAGCAAATCACGACAGCTTAATGTATTTGCATCCTAAAGATATCGCTGCTATCACGGCTTATTTAAAAACTGTAAAAAGCCAAGTGCCGCCCAAGCCTAAAATGACTGGTGGCCCAGGCCAAGGCGTCTATGAAAGCCATTGCTCAGTCTGCCATGCGGTGGGTGCTGGCGGCGCGCCGAAGTTTGGCGATAAAGCCGCCTGGATGCCACTAAAGAAAAAAGGTTTAAATATACTTTATAAGAACGCCATTAACGGGATTAATGGCATGCCAGCGAAGGGCGCCTGTTTAAGTTGTACCAATAAACAAATTCAAGATGCCGTGCGCTATATGTTGGATGCAACCTTGGAAGGCACTAAAAGTGACGACAGCGCACCTTCCGAAACACCGCCTAAGCCACTCACACTAGCCGATGGGGAAAAAATCTACACTCAAAGCTGTAGTGCTTGTCATAATACCGATAGCACTAATGCTAAAGCACCCAAAACTGGCGATACCGCTGCCTGGATGCCATTAATCAAGCCAGGGTTTGATGTATTGATGTCAAATACTATCCACAGTCATCAACAAATCTTGCCAACACATTGTAAGAAATGTAACGATGCACAAATTAAAGCCGCAATAAAATATATGCTCCATAAAAGTAAACTCGAAGGTAATTATAAGCTTTGGTAAGAATTTATATCCGGATCCCGCGGTCAAGCCGCGGGATGACAGTAGGAGAGCGCAGCTCAACGATCGATTGACCCAAATGACATCTTGGTTTATTTTAAAAAAGCCTTATCGATAAGGAGATCGAGATGAGAAAATGGATTGCGCAATTTTTAGGGCTGCTCGCTTTATTGCTTATTAGCTTGCCAAGCTTTGCCGAACAAGGCATCCATTATTTTAATATGACCGAAGGCGTCACACCAATTAGCCGCGATATCTACGATTTACACATGACCATCTTCTGGATCTGCGTTGCTATTGGGGTAGTGGTTTTTGGTGTCATGATTTATTCACTGATTCATCATCGCAAATCAAAAGGCTATCAGGCAGCTCAATTTCATGGCAGCGTTAAACTTGAAATAGTCTGGGTGGTGATCCCCTTTTTAATCTTAGTAGCGATGGCCATCCCCGCCACCATCGTTTTAATGCGCATGGATGATGACAGTCACGCCGATATTAATATTAAAATTACCGGTTACCAATGGAAATGGAAATACGAATATCTTGATCAAGGCATTAGTTTTTTTAGCAACTTATCTACCCCACAAAGCCAAATTAAAAATAAAACCAAAAAAGGCAAATGGTATTTACTTGAAGTCGATAAACCTTTAGTGCTACCGATCCATAAGAAAATTCGTTTTTTAGTCACCTCCAATGACGTGATTCATTCTTGGTGGGTCCCCGCGCTTGGTATTAAACGCGATGCTATCCCGGGTTATATTTATCAAGCCTGGGCTAGAATCGATCGGCCCGGTATTTATCGCGGCCAATGCGCCGAACTATGCGGTGCGCATCATGCGTTTATGCCGATTGTAGTGGTGGCAAAAACCCAAGAAGGTTTTGACAAATGGGTTGCTAAACAAACCCATGTGCATTTAAACCAGCCTGCAACGCCCAGCAAACCCATGACAAAAGATAAACTAATGACTGCCGGCAAAAAAGTCTACGGCACTTATTGCAGCGTATGCCATAAAGCCGATGGTAGTGGTCAACCGCCGGTATTCCCCGCATTAAAAGCCGGTAAAATTACCGTAGGTCCTGTCGCTGGACATATTGATATTGTTCTAAATGGTAAACAAGGCACGGCCATGCAAGCATTTGGCAATCAATTATCAGATACCGATCTTGCCGCGGTAATCACTTACGAGCGGAATAACTGGGGTAATGCGAATCAGAAAAAATATGGTGACAATGCTGGTGGCATTGTGCAACCGGCCGAAATTGCCAAAGCCCGCAAACCATAAGGATAAAACCCATGAACATGGATGTTAATACACTGGATCATCATCACGGTGCACCGCAAAAAAAAGGCGTGATAGGTTTTATTAAACGCTGGGTGATGACCACTAACCATAAAGATATTGGCACCTTATATTTATGGTTGGCTTGCATTATGTTCTTTGTGGGTGGACTGTTTGCATTAGCCATACGGGTTGAACTTTTCCAGCCCGGCCAAATTATGAATCCAGACTTTTACAATCAATTAATTACTTTCCATGGCTTGATTATGATTTTTGGTGTGGTGATGCCAGCTTTTGTTGGATTAGCAAACTGGCAAATACCGGTTATGATTGGCGCACCCGATATGGCCTTGCCGCGCTTAAATAACTGGAGTTTTTGGATCTTGCCATTTGCTTTTATGATTTTAATGAGCACCAATTTTTTTGTTCAAGGCCCAGCGCCAAACTTTGGCTGGACTTTTTACGCGCCGCTTTCCACCAAGTATGGTCCACCCAGCACTGACTTTATGATTTTTTCGATTCACTTATTAGGGCTGTCTTCGATTTTAGGGGCGATTAATATTATTGCCACCATTATTAATATGCGTGCTCCTGGCATGCGCTTTAAAAAAATGCCGATCTTCGTGTGGACTTGGCTTATTACCGCATTTCTACTATTGGGCATTATGCCAATTCTCGCTGGGACAGTGACCATGATGTTAACCGATCGACATTTTGGCACCACGTTTTTCAACCCTGCCGGTGGTGGCGATCCATTATTATTTCAACATTTATTTTGGTTTTTCGGCCACCCTGAAGTTTACGTATTAATTCTGCCAGCGTTTGGGGTGATCTCAGAAATTATCCCAACTTTTAGCCGCAAACCCTTATTTGGCTACACCGCAATGATTTATGCCACCGTCTGTATTGCCGGCTTATCTTATGTGGTCTGGGCCCATCATATGTTTACCACCGGCATTCCGCTGGGTGCAGAATTATTCTTTATGTATTTGACAATGTTAATTGCCGTACCCACTGGCATTAAAGTCTTTAATTGGATTGCCACCATGTTTAAAGGCTCAATGACGTTTGAAACCCCTATGCTATTTGCGCTAGGATTTATCGTGATGTTTACTTTGGGTGGCTTTTCCGGATTAATGTTGGCAATTGTGCCTGCCGATTTTCAATATCAAGATTCCTATTTTGTAGTTGCACACTTTCACTATGTACTAGTGCCAGGTTCAATATATGCGATTATGGCCGCCGTTTATTACTGGATCCCAAAATGGACCGGTTACAAATACAATGAGACTCTAGGTAAATGGCATTTTTGGTTGTCGGCTATTTCGTT
>JAHZKQ010000031.1 GCA_022600315.1 Gammaproteobacteria bacterium | reverse complement strand
TTTTATGCGATGACGATGCTCGATCAAAATCGTGCGAGTGCACAATTGGCCATTAAAGCCGACGTTGCGGTTGAAACAGTGAGTAACATGACTATTTGGGGAAATCATTCTGCCACCCAATATCCTGATTTTTATAATGCTAAGATTAATAACCAGCCAGCAGTTGACGTGATTAATGATGAGTTTTGGTTTAAAAATGATTTTTTAACTACGATTCAAAAACGTGGTGCTGCCGTTATTGAAGCGCGTGGTGCATCTTCGGCAGCGTCAGCGGCTAATGGTATTGTCGACAGTTTGCGAGCCTTGCATTTTGATACGCCTAAAGGGCAAACCTATTCGATGTGTTTGGCTTCAGAAGGGCAATATGGCGTCGATGAAGGATTAATTTTTTCTTTTCCTTGTCGCACCGAAGGCGGCAAACTGGTGGTGCAAGAAGGGATAGAGCACAATGCGTTTGGCCAGGAAAAATTCACCGTGACTTTAAATGAATTACGTGAAGAGCGCGATGCCGTTAAAGCGCTTAAATTAATTTAAAATGCAATGAACGTACTTGGCATTGAAAGTTCTTGTGATGAAACCGCCGTGGCGATTTATTCAACCGAGCGCGGCATTTTATCTGAAACTGTTTATACTCAAGTTGTGCATAGCCAGCATGGTGGTGTGGTGCCGGAGCTTGCCGCGCGGGATCATATTCGTAAGTGTCTGCCATTAGTTCAACAAAATTTAACGGCTGCTAATTTAACTGCAAAAAATATTCTTGGTATTGCATATACTCGGGGTCCGGGTTTAATTGGTGCTTTAATGGTAGGTGCTAGTGTAGCGCATAGTTTAGGTTATGCTTGGCAAGTACCTGTTTTGGGTGTGCATCATATGGAAGCGCATCTATTGGTAACCATGATGGAGTATTCTGCCATTCAATTTCCATTTATTGGTTTATTAATATCGGGTGGGCATACCTTATTAGTATTAGCGCATGGTTTAGGAAAATATGAACTATTAGGTGAAAGCATCGACGATGCAGTGGGTGAAGCTTTCGATAAAACCGCAAAATTATTAGGCTTACCTTATCCAGGCGGCGCGGCATTAGCGGAACTGGCCAAGCAGGGCGATCCAAAACGCTTTGAATTTCCAAGACCAATGACCAATCGTCCAGGATTGGATTTTAGTTTTAGTGGTTTAAAAACTCATGCGCTGCAATGTTATAAAAAGCATCAAGCCGAGCCTAATATTGCCGCTAATATTGCTTGTGCATTTCAAGATGCGGTAGTGGATACTTTAGTCATTAAATGCCAACGTGCTTTAGAACAAACTGGCATTAAAACTTTATTAATGGTCGGTGGGGTAAGCGCCAATCAATTATTGCGCCAACAGCTAGCACAAACTTTACAGCAACAAAATGTCGCTGTGTTTTATCCGTCCCAAAAATACTGCACCGACAATGCCACAATGGTCGCCTATACCGGCGCATTACGTTTGCAAAAAGGCGAACAAGATCAGCGCAGCATTCGAGTTTTACCGCGTTGGAGTTTGATTGATGTGAGCTAAACCCCGGGGTTTACCGACTACTTGAAAACAGATATCATAGCTTAATTGCTGATCACTTCTACGGTGATCTATTCTCAGTTTAACTTGCAAGGATTAAATTAATGGCAACTCACAAAGACCAAGTGCCGACGTCGTTTAATACTTTAGAATACGCTAAACGATTAAGAGCGGCAGGTTTTACTCAAGCACAGGCTGAATCTTTTTATCATGTGGTTCAGGATCAATTGGTAAGTAAACAAGATTTCAGGCGGCTTGAAAAAGATTTAGATCGAGATATAAAAGCATTGGACAGGAAAATGCAAATGCAATTAGAGCTGCTAAGACGCGATCTTAAAATTTGGTTTGGCGGTATGTTAGGCGCTGCAGTTGGCGTTATCTCAGGGATTACCACGCTGACAAGCTATCTTTTACATTAAATCAAAACTAAAAATTAATTTTATTTTCAGTACCTGTTTTAAGCCTTCGAATATTATCTTTATGTTTCCAAAATATCGCTCCAGCAATTAATAGCACCGGAATAAAATAAACCATATGTCCAAAGATTAACATTAAAATCGGCGCCGCAGCGGCTGCAATTAAAGAGGCTAGTGAGGCGTAACGTAAGATAAAGGCGATTGCCACCCAAACAATGGCAGCGACTATCCCTACCCAAAGTGATAAGACAATGATGGTTCCCATGGCGGTGGCAACACCTTTGCCGCCTTTAAAGCCAAAGAAGACGGGATACATATGACCGATCACGGCGGCAAAAGCGACTAGGCCTAACATAAAACCTTGCACCCCAAAAAGCCGTGCCAGTAAAACGGCGATCAAACCTTTTAGAATATCGCCAATTAACACCATAATGGCTTTATCTTTGCCAACTGTGCGTAGCACATTGGTAGCGCCGGCATTGCCGGAGCCTTCATTGCGAGGATCTGGAAATTTTAAATACTTAGATAAAATAATGGCCATCGATAATGAGCCTAAAAGATAAGCAATAATCATAAATATAATGCCGCGCATAGCCACTCCCTACCTGCTGATAACACCATTCAATCATAATGGGTTTTTGGAGGGAATGCTACTGTTGTTCGATTAGCCGGCGCTCATGGTGGTGAGTTCACAGGATGGTGCTTCTTCTGAGGGAGGCTGTGGTTTTTGTGTGGAAGCAGAGGGCTTGTTGGGTTTTATGTTGAGTATTTGTTCTACTTTATTGATGAGTGCTTCGATCCAAAGTTGTAGTCGGCCGATAAAGCTATCGACTTTTTCGGCATGTTGTATTAGTTTGCTAGATATATTTTCGGTTTTAATTTGTTTTAATTGAGATAGGAAGTCTACAGCAATCGTTGTTAGGTCAATTTTTCGAACCAAGATGTTTTTTTCAATTGTGCGAGTTTCATTAAATAAAGGCGTGTACGGATTATATTCAGATCTAAAAAGAGTAGAGGCATATCTGTGTCCGTTGTAAGGATAACTGTTTTCGCAATATATTAAGTTTATTATTTGTGACTCTAATTCAGATAGTCTGCTTTCTAATTTTTTAATTTTAATCACTATAGCATCTAGACGATCAAGGTTTCCTAGTAATTTATCAACCGTATTTTTTTCATTGGCAGATAATGTAGTGGGCGTGACTGAATGTGGTGATTCGCGAAACTGATCGGTTTTAAGTAGCATTAATAGGCGCCTTAACTCAAACAGCACATCAGCATTCTCAAACAAATGTGCTTGTGGTTTGAGTGCTTTATATTCTTCAGCAGAGGCAGTATCTACTTTTTGTGATTTAGGAATAAGATCGCGAGTAAGGCGAGAGCCACTTCTTTTCATCTTCTTCTCCATGTAAGATATTGATTGTTATATTCTAAAGCTAACTTGCATAATAGGCTATAAAATTTTGCCAATTGTCTATTTAAAAATTCAAAATCAGCGATATTTAATTCTTCCTTAAGAATTGCCCGGGCAAATTAAAAAAATGTTCACGGTAATAGCGCAGCTCTTCAATTGAATCACGAATATCT
>JAHZKQ010000273.1 GCA_022600315.1 Gammaproteobacteria bacterium | reverse complement strand
TGCACGTGCCCCGAATGCAAAATATCAAAACACCCATTTGTCATCACGATTTTTTCGCCGCTTGCCTTAACATCCTCAATAAGATGTAATAATTCAGTTTGCTGTATCACACCTAGCTGTGATGTGTTTTGTTTTTTGAGTGCGCGCCTAAGCTCGGCGGCTGTCACCGTAGCTGAACCAACTTTTGCTACCACAATGCCCGCTGCTGCATTGGCAACATAAGTAGCCAACTGCATATCTGCTTGAGCAGCTAATGTCGTAGCAAACACTGCAATTACCGTATCTCCAGCACCCGTTACATCATAAACTTGTTGTGCCCGTGTTGGGATATGATAAGGCTCCTGATCCGCTGTAACCAGCAACATGCCATCTTTACCAAGTGTAATTAACAATGCCTGTAAATCTGCTTTAGCAATAACATCCTGTGCACGTGCCACCATTGCCTCTTGAGTATCACAAATGCCCACCATCGTTTCGAATTCTTTTCTATTAGGTGTTAATAAAGTTGCGCCGCGGTAGTACGTAATTGCTGTTTCTTTAGGATCAACTAACACTGGTTTCTGATGTTGCTGTGCTAGCTCAATCAATTTAGTTATTTGAGTTAAAGAACCTTTGGCGTAATCTGATAAAATGACAGCATCTGCTTGTGCAACACGCTGCTGATATTGTTGCATTAATGTGTCAAGGTTAACCTGATGAAAGCCTTCTTCGAAATCCATGCGTATCAATTGTTGATTACGCCCGATAACACGTAACTTAGTAATCGTTGGTTGATCTTCTACCGTTAAAAAATGACAAGTAACACCTTTTGATTCAAGTATCTCACGCAATTGTACTGCTTCAGAATCATTACCAACAATACCAAACAATTCTATTTGCGCACCCAAGGCTGCAATATTTAAAGCAACATTCGCTGCACCACCCGGTCGTAATTCACAGTCCTGCACCTTAACAATGGGAACGGGTGCTTCTGGTGAAATGCGCGTCGTATCGCCGTGCCAGTAACGATCTAACATTAAATCGCCAAAAACAATAATCCGTGACTGTGTAAAATCTGGTAAATTAACCTGCTTCAAGGTATGCCTCATTCATAATCCATTAGTAATCTGGAAATGTACTGGATTGTTACAATTGAGTCAAATCTAGTTTTCTGCTAGGATGACGAACCGTTCGTAACGCTAATTTCAATGGACAGGATCCTTTATGAAAATCACAATTTTTGGCTCAGGCTATGTCGGCCTCACTACGGGTACTTGCTTCGCACAAATGGGCAATCATGTTATGTGTATCGACATTGATGCTCAGCGTGTCAACAAATTAAACAATGGGGATTGCCCGATTTTTGAGCCCGGCCTTGCGGAAATGCTCCAGGAAAATCTAAAAACAGGGCGGATTGTCTTTTCAACAGATGCTAAAGCGGGTGTACAGCACGGCGATATTATTTTTATTGCTGTTGGTACACCATCGCAAACAGATGGTTCCGCTAAACTAGACTACGTATTAATTGTTGCCGACACAATTGGCGAACACATAAATGAATATAAAGTTGTCGTTAATAAATCGACCGTTCCTGTTGGCACAGCCGACAAAGTAAAAGCACACATTGATCAACAACTAAAACAACGCAGCACACCTGTTAACTTTGACGTTGCCTCTAACCCAGAATTCCTTAAAGAAGGCGTTGCTGTAAATGATTTTCTAAAACCAGATCGCATTGTTATTGGCGTTGCATCAACCCAAGCAGAACAAAGCTTGCGTGCACTATACGCTCCCTTTAACCGTAATCATGATAAATTAATTAGTATGGATATTCGCTCCGCCGAACTTACAAAGTATGCAGCAAATGCAATGCTCGCCACAAAAATTAGCTTTATGAATGAAATCAGCCAAATTGCCGAACGCGTTGGTGCCGACATTGAAAATGTGCGCTTAGGTATTGGCTCTGACTCACGTATTGGCTATTCATTTATTTATCCTGGCTGTGGTTATGGTGGCTCTTGCTTCCCAAAAGATGTACAAGCATTACAACATACTGCTACCACGCATCACTATGAGCCTAATATTTTAAACTCTGTACATACAGTTAATGAACGCCAAAAATTTGTATTACTCGAAAAAATTCGCCACTATTTCGGCGATAAATTAAGCGGCAAACGCTTTGCGATGTGGGGACTCGCCTTTAAACCCAATACTGATGACGTCCGCGAAGCACCCAGTCGCATCATCATGGAGGGCTTATGGCAAGGTGGCGCCAGTGTTTGTGCCTACGATCCAGAAGCACACGACTCTATTCGTGCTATCTATGGCGACCGCTCGGACCTTAGCTTAAGCGACTCCCCCGAAGCTGCATTAGAAAATGCCGATGCGTTAATTATCGTTACTGAATGGATGGCCTTTCGCAGTCCTGACTTTAACCTTATCAAAGATAAACTCAACCATGCCGTTATCTTTGATGGTCGCAACTTATATGAACCCGATCATCTAGAGAAACTTGGCTTTGATTACTTTGCAATTGGTCGTGGTAAGTCTGTAAATGCTATCACAACTGAGCAAGAAGCTATTCCAGCTTAGAGTGAAAAATTAAAACAGCCTTTTTTATATTCATTAGGCTGCGGTAAGCCATAAAGACTTGGGTACAGTTTTGCCGTACGCCATAAAAAATGCTCCAACACTTCACTTTCACGAATACACTTTATAGCTTTATCTTGTAATTCTTTTAATAACCTTCGCGTTTCAACAGCGCGTTCTACTACATACAAAGGTCCTTGTAAAAGCTCAAGCTTATTGGCAAAAATAAATTTAAATTTCTTTGTGTCATCGTTCAACTTCTGTAAATCATGCTTATGCGAACTGTCATCATCAATAAAAAATACATTTTCAGGCCTAATCCGAAACTCTTTACGCACACTATCAAG
>JAHZKQ010000272.1 GCA_022600315.1 Gammaproteobacteria bacterium | reverse complement strand
TGTTTAGAAAGCGGGCACCTGAATATCTTTGTAGTATCATATATAGAATAATCTATACCTGCAAAGTTATCAGTCATAACTTTAACCATTAACTTAAATGCCTGTGGCACCCACAAAAAATCCACTGATGGGAAAAGCTTTATCGAAAAACTCAAAGCCTTCGCCAGTGCTCAGGTTAAAAAAGAGCAAAGCAAGCAAAAACCTGCCCCACAAAAACCCATAGTCAACCGAATAGACCGCAAACAACGCAACCCATTTCAATTGAACCAAACTGGCAACGGCAAAACACCCAATAGCAACGCCCTACTTGGACAATACTCGCTAAGAGAATTAAAGTTAGTTGGCGTTATCATCCACCCTGATAAAAAATGGGCGTTAATAAAAGCCCCAGATAAGAAAATATATCGTATACTGAAAGGAGCTCGCCTTGGACGTGAGAATGCTGTGGTGACAAAAATTAACCACCATGATTTAATATTGAACATATCTCAAGGTGATCGGCGCCACCGCGTCAGGTTGATACTAGAGGAGCGCTAGGGAATGCGAAATAGCAGCCATAAAAGCAAAGGACTGCACTGGCAAGTAAAACTGGCCCTGGGGCTATGCCTAAGCGCTATGTTTATTGTCTTTCAGCTGGCAAATGCCGCCAGTACTACTAAGCCCATAACCACTACTCCAGCGACGACTGCGACCACCGCCAGCCCAGCCACAACCGCTACTCCAGGGCCGACTGCCGCAAACACGCGACTGCAACAATACCTTCAGAGCAAGCCTGCCAAAAGAATCTCATTAAATTTCACCAATATCAGTACTCGTGAGCTACTGCAAATTCTCGCCCAATTTACTGGCAAAAATTTTATTATTAGCGATAAAGTCAAAGGCAGCATGTCGATTCACCTAAAAAATATTCCCTGGCCACAAGCCTTAGAAGTTATTCTAAAATCACAAAGTTTAGCGCAACGTGAAATTGGTAACTCGGTCATTATCGCGCCAGGAAGTGACATCTCTGCCGAACAAATTCAAGAAATACAAAATCAGCAACAACTGGCCAAATTAAAAACCGCCGGAAAAATTCAAAAGCTTGAATCAAATCAGAAATTAAATAGCCTAACACCGCTTTACAATAAAGTTTTTATCTTAAAATATGCGAAAGCTGAAGACATTAAAAAACTATTAACCGAAACTGGAAATCTACTTACTGCGCGTGGCAGCATGGGCTTTGACAATCAAACTAATTCGATTTGGATTCGCGATACCAAAAAACACTTGGCCACTATTACCCGATTATTGAGAAAATTAGACTTCCCAGCCAAACAAGTAGAAATTAAGGCGCGCATCGTCAGCATCCAACGGCCCTATGAGCGCCAACTAGGGCTGATGTGGGGTGTCACCAATGCCAATAACAATCTCTCAGGTACTTTGCAAGGCGCTAATGATATTGTCGCGGGCGCAGTGCCCTCTGCAGTGACGCCAATTAGTCGACGCTTAAACTTTAATATTCCTGCTGCGGCTATTAGCGGTGCAAACCCAGCTACCTTCGGCCTGGCTCTAGCACAAATACATAACTTTAATATTGACGTTGAAATTTCTGCGCTAGAACGCGAAGGCAAAATTCATTTGATTTCCGCGCCACGTTTAGTCACTTCAAATTTAGAGCCAGCCTATATTGAAACCGGCGAAGAAATCCCTTACCAGCAAGCAACTTCTAGTGGTGCAACTGCGATTGAGTTTAAAAATGCGGCTTTAAAACTTGAAGTCACTCCACGTATTACACCTGACCATCGCGTACTATTAAAAGTTAAGGTCTCCAATAATCGGCAAGGCACACAAGTAGCGTTAGCTGACGGCAGCAGCTTTGTACCCATCGATACCGAGGAAGAAGAATCTAGAGTGTTAATGAATAACGGCCAAACTATTGTCATCGGCGGTGTCTATACCCAAGATAAACGCAAAGTCGTTACCCGTATACCTTTTCTTGGCAGCATCCCTATTGTTGGT
The DNA here is from genome assembly GCA_022600315.1 of Gammaproteobacteria bacterium. GTDB lineage: Bacteria > Pseudomonadota > Gammaproteobacteria > Coxiellales > Coxiellaceae > JAHZKQ01. Next base: position 5,440 of record JAHZKQ010000272.1, on the reverse strand, counting down.
AATTTATTTAGACATACTTTAACCCGCAATGATCGTGATGAATTATTAATTTTCTTAACGCCTAAAATTATTGATAAACCTGCCGAGCTTAGCAAGGAGTAACTTAATGCGCATCCTATCAATTTGCACCAGCATTATATTCTGCCTGCTCTTAACCGCCTGCGTCACTTCTGAGACGATTAACAACAAACATAAGGTCGTTGATCCAACTGCTGCTGCCAATGCCAATATCAACCTGGGCTTACAGTTACTAAAAAATAAAAAAGTTGCTCAAGCAAAAGCCACTCTATTAAAAGCAGTGAAAGAAGCGCCTAATCTTTCTGCCAGTTGGTATGCCATGGGGTATTTTATGGAAGTCACTGGCAACGAAATTTTAGCTAATCAATATTACTTGCGTGCAGTAAAATTAGACCCTATCTCTGGCGCCTCAAGAAATAATTATGGGACTTTCTTATGTCGCCATAAACACTATAAAGCTGCGGTCAAAGAATTTATTAAAGCCACCAAAGACATTGCTTATTTACAAACAGCCAGTGCTTACGAAAATGCTGGTCTTTGCTCAATGTTGATTCCAGACTATGGCAATGCTATCAGCTACTTTAAAAAGGCTATTCAAAACGATCCGAATCGTCGAACTTCTTGGCTAGAGCTAGCGCGAATTTATTACCAAAAAAATAATCTTAAACAAGCTAAACGTTACTTTACTGAATATGCCATTATGACAGATACCAGCCCGGGCCAATTTAAAAAATTAATGCTTACGCCTTGATTAGCTCTTGATAATTATCGTCTTGAGTTGAGTATACTGAAACTTGACCCTGCTTAATATCAAAAAACCAACGATGAATACTTAATTGATTTTGCTCAACACGTTGTTTAATCCATGGAAATGACAAACAGTTTTGGTGGGAGTGCGTTAAAGCTTGTTTAACTAAATCATCAACATTGTTAGCTTTATTTTCTTCATTAACCAATGAGACCCAACAACTAATAAAATCATCTTGACCCAATTGCTCAGGATGCAATAGAGCATCGATACCGCCGCACTGGCTATGCCCTAAAATCACTAAGTGCCTAACATTTAAATAACAAATCCCATACTCAAGTGCCGCACTGGTGCCATGATGATTAGAGTCCGCCTCATAGGGTGGCACAATATTTGCCACATTACGTACAACAAATAAATCACCTGGGTCGCATTGCAAAATAAGCGCAGGATCCACTCGCGAATCAGCACAAGCCACTACCATAATCTTAGGTTGTTGACCATGATCCGCTAAATCTTGCATAACTGACGCATCGCCGCTAGTATATTTTTCTCGAAATCGGGAGTAACCAGCAATAATTTCTTTAAAACTTTTTCCCATCATTCAAAACCCAAAAAGACTTTTAACTTGTGATGGCAATTGCTTGCCGATCCCCCGCTGAATTTGATTCTTGATCTGATTTTTAATCTGCTCTTTTAAAATTAATTTAATAACTGGTCCAAAGCTAATCTTAATCCGCGGCTTTGGAATTGGCCCTGAGACACTTACCGGCAAGGTTAAGCTATTACGGCTATTGATCCTAATGGTTGGATATAGCATATAACTTATAGTATTACGGACTAAATTTACCGTGCCGCGACCACTGACTGATAAATTTGGCCCACTTAAACGCAAATCACGATTTCTTAAAATGCCTTTACGAATCGTACAGCTGGCGGTTAACTTATGAAATTGGGTTGAAGAACCAGAGGTCTTCAGTGGGGCAAACATTTGCCCTAAACCCGCAGCATTAATATTTGGTTTGGTATTAATTAACTTACTGACTAAATTCACCATGCTATTAATATTGATACCATATAGTTGGCCGCGCCCAATCGCTAAATTACCCTTGCCGGATAAATTACGTAACATAGCATTTGAGCTTGAGCCTTGCGTATTTAGGGTCATACTAATATTCATGATGCCAGTAATAAAACTACGGCCACTTAGCGTGCGCAATAACTTGGCAACTGATACACCCTTAGCGGATAGGCGTGTGCTAATCTTTGGCACCCTAGAAAAATTAGTGATCGTTAATGGTCCGGCTAAATTGATATTTGCTAATTGCAGTTTCAAGCTTGGCACCTTTAAGACTGAATTAGCAAAATCAATATTCATATCACCCAGGATATTCACCGGAATCGATGCTCTACGTGGGCGACTAATTTGACTTTTAACCACCACTTTTTGCAGGTTAATAATATGCTTGCTGCGATCAAATTTCACCGTGCCATTGGTTTTAACCTGCATAATATTTGGCGAGCCAGACTGCTTTAATTTAAACCTCATTTGGATCGGAAATTCTTGATCAAAATCGATTTCTTTAGCGGATAGATTAAAATTACTCAATCGAGTCTGACCACCCACTTTTTGATTAATAAAATTAACATTGGTGTTTACAATACTTACTGCACCGATACTAATTGAATTTGCCAATTGCGAAAGGTCTTCGGATTTAGCTGCTTGAACTTTAGCTCCCGGTTCTATCGTCGCAGTTTTTTTGCTTGTAGCCTTGGGCTTAAACTTGATGGCCGGCCGGCCATTCATTTTGGTCCAATCCTCCCAGTTAGTGACGCCTTGTTTATTTTGAATAAAATTAAAACTTGCATTTTTTAAAACAAACTTACTCAGTTGTACATGACCAGATAATAACGGCCATAATTTAGCACGTGCTTGTAATTCACCAATATCAGCAAAAGTAGCGGGGCTAAAACCTTGCGGATTACTAAGCTCTACTTTTTTTAAATCGACTCCAAGCCAGGGAAAAAATGACCAGCCAATATGACCTTTAATTACTAATTGGCGACCAGTTTGTTGGTAGACCGCTTTAGCAATCTGTTCTTTATAATTATTAGGATTTACCACAAAGGCTAACAATACTGCGCCAACAACCAGCAACACGATAGAGGCAATAATCACTCCAAAAATAATTTTAAAAAGCTTTCCCATCAGACACTCCTTGCTAAAAATTGATTTTAATCTTCTTCGCCAATCAATTGCCAATATGTTTTCGGTGACTGAATTTCAAACATATCGGTAGCCAGTTGCCGCTTAAACTCTTGCATATGCATGGTTTGATTATGGGCATCAAATGCCGCTTGATCGCTCCAGACCGAATACAACATAAACTCGGCTGGATTCGATTCCGATTGGTGAATATTGTATACAAGGCAACCCTCGTCTTGCCTTGAGCTCTTGGCTAACTGCAATAAAAACCGCTTCACATAATCTTCCATGCCGGCCTTCGCAATACCCGCAATCATCACAGTAAATTGACTGTTTTTCATAGCCTCTCTCAATCCTTGCAACAACAACCAGTGATTATATAGATAAATACGATGATCGGCTACAAGCCCTCGCTTATCTCAACCTCATCTAAAGAAACTTGCTTCATCTCCGGCAGTAAATAGGTAATTAGACAGCCTAAGATTGCCACAACGCTCATCATCAGCATGGTAAAGCTCAAACCCATTTTATGCAGCATAATTGGTAATGCCAATACACCCAAAAATGCGCCTACTTTACCAATCGCCGCAGAAATGCCATGCGCCTTGGCGCGAATACTGGTGGGATAAACTTCAGACGGCACAAGAAAGGTAGTGGAATTTGGGCCGAAATTAGTAAAGAAATAACTAATACCAAACAATAATAAAAATACCGGCAATAATCCAGTAATGCCTGGCACCAAGCCAATTAACCCATAAGCTATTGCCATCACTGCAAAACCTAAATACTGCAAAGGTTTACGCCCAACTTTATCAACGTACTTAGCCGCTAAAAAATAACCTGGCACAGCAAATACGGTGAAAATTAATGCTGATAATAAAATATGAATTAATAAATCACTGTGCGGATCGACCAATTGCATAATTTTACTAGAAGATACGCTGTTACCGTAAAATGCCACATCCAATAAAAACCAGGCTCCTGCAGTTGCCACCAATGTCTTCAACCAACGTTTTGACAACAGTCGCTGCGGCTTAAAAGCTGGCTGTGGTTCTTCCTGGCCCGCTAAATCATGCACCACCCGACTCACCTCATAAGGTGCTTTTTTCATGCGTAAATAACGTGGTGATTCGTGAATCTTGCGTCTTAAATAAAATACCGAAGCTGCTGGAATAGCACCTAAACCCAACAATAATCGCCAAACTAAATGATGTGGAATATGCATTGCCAATAAAAACGAAGCCAATAATGGTCCCACAATCAAACCCAAAGCCTGCATGGCAAAGACCAACAAGACAATAAAACCTCGCCGCGAACGATTAGCATTTTCACTGGCCACTACGGCACTGGTTGGATAATCACCACCAATCCCTAAACCAACAATTACCCGCGCCATAAGAAGGCATATAAAGTTAGGCGCCAAGGCCGATAAAATCGTACCAATAAATAAGATAATGACCTCAACACCATATAAACGCTTACGCCCAAACTTATCCGCCATCGTACCAAAAAAGATGGCGCCCAAAGCTGCCGCTGCTAACGATGCACTATCCAACCAAGCAATTTGATAGGTGGAAAAATGCCATAATGGCATTAAAATTGTGGTAACAACACCGATCACAAAAAGATCATAGGCGTCGGTAAAAAAGCCCATCCCAGCGGTAAAGATAATTCGCCAGTGAAAGGCGCTGACATCGAGCTCATCGAAGCGCTTGCTGGCCACATTTGAATCCGTCATTGCTTAACAACCTATATATCTACCACAGTTTTCAGTCTAACAGATTTATATAACAAAAATATGACAAAACTAGATTAAAGAGGATTGAAGGCACTTCCAAGCTTGTGTTAGGCTTCAGATCTCAGCCTACGAAACAGGGAACTATCATGGATAGTCAGCACTATAACAGCTCGGTGCGTTTTCTGCGCCACACCATCTTACCATTATTACTTATCGTGCTCTGCCCACCAGTGGTGATGCTAATTTGGTATACCAATGTAGTGCTAAATGGCTCACTACTGCAGCTCTGGCATCTGATTAGTGATGCCGGCATTATGAGCACGCTTTACCATATTTGGACCCCCGTGTTTTTTGGCAGCAAAATCGCCTGGGAAATTATTGGGATATTTGCTTTAACACAATTAATTTTAATGCGGATTATTCCTGGTGAAAAGTATTCAGGCCCAGTGACGCCGCAAGGCAATGTGCCACAATACAAAGATAATGGTTTTAGTTGTTTTATTATTACGGTAATTCTATTTTATCTTGGTGCTTACCCATTAAAATTATTTTCTGCCAGCATTGTCTATAATAATTTTGGCGCGATTTTATCGGCCTTAAATATTTTTAGCTTAGGTTTTTGTTTATGGCTATATTTAAAAGGTCGTTTCACCCCATCTACCAGCGATAACAGCCATTCTGGTAATTTTATTTTTGATTATTACTGGGGTACTGAGCTTTATCCTCGGGT
>JAHZKQ010000271.1 GCA_022600315.1 Gammaproteobacteria bacterium | reverse complement strand
ATTCCGTAAAGAATTTGATAAGCTAAGGCTGAAGAGTTAGCGTCAGCTTCAGCTGATTTCAAAGTTAAAATCATCTCTATGCGGGTAAAATAAAGCAATAGAGCTATAACAATAATCATCACCACACAAACGATTAAGGCTAACTGCCAGGCATAATAGAGCATTAAAAAGAAACTAAAAAAACTATAAGCAATCGTTAAAAACCCATTGATATTTGCCCCAGTAATGGTCTTAGAGATATTCTCAAAAGCAAAAGCTCGATTAGCCAGATCTCCCACAGTATATTTTCTAAAAAACTGCATCGGCAAATAGAGAATGCGATGAAACAATGCTGCTTGATTGTGCTGTGTCGCCTGCGACTCAATTGAGATAATTAATAACTGCTTAACGAGTCCAAATAGGGCGATACTAATACCGGATGAAATCAATATAATCGGTATTTGAATTAAATAATCTACCTCGTTTTTAGGGATGATCTGGCCGATTAATTGCCCGGTTAAAATAGGTGGCAACATGCCCATTACCGCAGCAATCAATGAAACAAACAATAGTAAAATTAAATGGTGCTTACTACTACTCAAAGTTAATCTTAAAATATCTCGCCAGTCTAACTTGCGTTTTGGATAAACCGCATGTAATGCCAAAGCATTATAGCCAAATCGATTAGCAATCTCAGCCGTTAATAACTCACGTTCCAAAGTCACTGGATTAATAACATAAACTTTACTCACGCCTTCCGGTACCACCACATAAGGATTACCGTCTTCCTTATCAAACGCAATCATGGCCTGCGAACAAGTTTGCCACCATCCCAACTCTAAAGCTACCCGCCGTATTGCCAGGTGTGAGCGATTGGCGACCGATAGCAAGCAATCATAATAGGTATCGTAATCTGCAACTTCTACACCTTCAAATTCAACTTCGCAATGCTCGTGGTTGGCTAATATTTGCATAGCCCGTAAAATGGGATGCAATGTTGTGTCAAGATTGCGAGTCAATTTAGAGAGTTTAATTTTTCCTAAAATACCGGCGACACGACCACCGGCATCATGCAATGAGGATTTATTTTCATCTAGCTTGTGCTGGATATTATTTAAATCAAGCTTGGTTTCTATTTCTAGCTGCTTACTCAAACGCTGCCTAATAGCAGCAGAAAATTTTGCTGTTGTTAGAGCATCAATTTTTTTTGGCAGTTTTTCTAGTTTAGGCAGCTTATGCTTTTCAAAAAATCGTTGATATTGATCTAAATGTACTGCAACATTAGTTTGGTCAACCTCAGCATAGTTTTTATCTTCAACTTCAGTTTCAGGCAAAGGCACGGCAATAATTATTAATTTATTGCCGCTGGCTGGCAATGGCAATAAACAAGACTTTTCATCGACTCGAAATAAAGACCGGCGAATAGGTTTATCGCCATTATAATAGAATAGATCAAAACCGCCTGACTTAACGGTAATCACGCTTTTAAGCTGGGATAAATCGATGATTTGCATATTTATTCCATACCCATTAATTCAGAATAATAACCTTTTGAGCTCATCAGCTGGTCATGAGTCCCGCGTTCAATAATTTTTCCAGTTTGCATCACCACAATTTCATCACAATCGCGAATAGTACTTAAGCGATGCGCTACAACCATGGTGGTCTTGCCATATTTACGAATATTTAAATCAATTTTTTGCTCGATAATTGGATCCAATGCTGACATTGCCTCATCTAATATAATCACTGGTGTTCGAGCCAATAATGCCCGGGCAATCTCCAAGCGCTGACATTGACCGCCACTTAAATTGGAGCCACCTTCAGATAATTCCATGTTAAAGCCATGTGGTCGACTACTAATCACATCAAAAATTTCAGCATCTTTAGTCGCCTCAACCATTAATTCATGATCAGCATTATCATCCCATAAACTAATATTTTCATTAAGTTTACCAGAAAATAAAAAGATTTCTTGGTCGACCATTGAAACCGTTGCCGCCAAATCCGCTGGCGATAATTCATTAATGGGAATGCCATCAATTGTGATCGTACCAGACCAGGGCTTATAAAGACCGGTTAATAACTTAGCTAGAGTACTTTTGCCGCTTCCTGAACCACCCACCAAAGCCACTCGTTTTCCTGGCTCAATGGTGATTGAGATGTTTTCCAGTAATGGCGGTTCTTTTTTATCGTAACCAAACACAATATCTTTAAATTCAACTCGACCTGCCAGTAGCTTACCTAGACTCTTAGTTTGATTATAACGAGTGTCAGTTTCATAATTATAAACATCATTCACCCGCATAATATCAGCATTAATTAATTGTAACTGGGTTGAGAACCCAACTAAGTTATCCAACAAAATTTTAAATGTACCGCTTAAGGCAATAAACCCAATTAAACCACCAATGGTTAATTTACCTTCGATAATTAAATAACCACCATAGCCTAGTACAATAGCGGAACTTAAATTAGTAATGGTACTAGCAATTAAAGTCACCATCATATTAATTTTCATCACGCTTTGATTGGCGTTGGTAACTTTAGTTAAAAATGCAATAATTTTATTAAGGAAATTATTTTCTGCTGCAGTGGCCTTAATGGTTTCGATTAAATTTAAACCGCTCATAATCGCGCCGTACATCTTACCACCTTCAATCTGAGCACGTAGATTACAGTCACGCAATAACTTCTTTGAATACAGAAACACCGCAATATCAATTACTGAATTGACAAGCAAGACTACCGTTAGCTGCCAAGTATAAAAGGTCATCGCCACTAGATATACCACGACTTGAAACAAATCTAATATGGTGCTAGGAAATGCAGTCGCAATTAGCCTAGCGATGCTTTGATTGTTATTCAGCCTAGATAATACATCCCCTAAAGATCGCTGACCAAAAAAAGCAACCGGAACATGCAAAATGTGCCAAAAAAACTTGCTATTAGTTTTTAATGCCAATTTCATATTGAGCTTATTGGTAACTAGATTACGCAAATAACCTAAGCTAACCTGCACCACTAAAACCCCAACCATGGCAACAATCAGTGGGTTCAACCAATGGGTATTTTTAGCAATTAAAATATCATCGATAAAAACCTTGCTAAAAGCTGGTATCGCAAGCCCTGGCAAAATCAACATTAGGCTTGAAAATAAAATCACTGCTAAAGCGCGATAATTTCCCGCAGTGATCTTAAAGAAAAACTTATACATCGGCTCGGTACGATTGCCTGGCACAAACTTATCAGTCTTTTTAAAATAAATGCTTAAATGTGAGTAACTTTTTTTAAACTCTTCGCGAGTCACAATACGATGCCCGACTGCTGGATCATTGAGGAAAACTTTATCGCCTTTAATTCCCTCCAGAACTACAAAATGACAACGCTCCCAAAACACAATAACCGGAAAATCATTATCTTCTTCGAGTTCTTCAATGCTTACAAACGCCCCATTCGCCTCAAGTCCATACTCTTCTGCAGCATTGACTAAATCACTGGCTTTAGAGCCGTCACGGGAAACGCCACAAACATCGCGCAATTCTTCTAAAGGTAAATGCAATCCATAATACGCCAAAATCATTGCCAATGAAGCCGCGCCACATTCCACGGCTTCCATCTGCAAGACGGTTGGCGTTTTCACCCGCGTAGATTTAAACATCCATTAACCCTTAATTAAATGTCGTAGGAATGGCAGAACTAAAGTGACTGGACGCTGCTTTTCAATCGCCACATCGACGTTACACAAAGTCCCACTGGTCACCTTAAATGGCGGACCATTGTTTGAAGTCCAACGAAAACCGGTGACTGTCGATTTGTCTTTAAGTAATTCCGCACTGGCTAAAAAACTACCGCCCTTTTTCACCAAGGTCTTTGCCAAATCATCATTCCCCACTAAAGCGACAATGGCTTTATGTGACAAAGGATAATCATCAATGTACTCAACTTCAGATTTAATTGAACCATAGCGGTATTTATTCACCGTCGTGGGTGAAATAAAGGCGCGCATTTTAGGTAAAATACGCTTACCTTTTTCTGGATTAAAAAAAGCTAAAACTTCATAGTTTAAATCTTTTTTATTTTTATTTTGTTCCGCAATAGTTAATACCGCATGTCCCGGCGTCATAAAATTACCGCGCGCACTTAAAAGCTGATCAACAATGCCATCTACGGGGCTTAATACCCAGCGATTTTCATTGTATTTTTCCATTAGGCCAGACAGCTCATCTTCTTTGTCAATAAGCTTAACATTAATCTCTGACTCTAATTGAAACCAACGCAAGCGATAATCAATTTGGCGAACTTTTAAATTAATAATGTCATTTTGCAACTCATTGACTTTTTCAACTGCATTAAACAGATTGTTTTGCGTATCTTGCAATCGAATTAAGGTTACCGCACCCGTCTCGCGTAATTTTCTTAAGCCGACTAATAATTTATCTAAAAATGTTTTAAGCTGTTTGGCATTCTGATTTTTTTGTTGAATTGAGCTGCGCACGCTTTGTAAATAATTTTTAACCGTAGTGCGTTGGTTTTTAATATATTGATTAAGAAAATCGCGTTCGCTTTTTAAGCGGGCAATGATTTTTTGTAGGTGCGTTATTTTTTGCACCAAAATATCTTGATTAACCCGCGCAACTTTTTGACCCTTAATGACATAATCACCAGGTCGCGTATAAATTTCTTCAAGTAAGCCATTCCCACGCGATACCGCCAAGAAAATTTGTGAAGGCTCCGGCAAGAGAATACCATAGCCATGCACACGATGATAAATGGTGCCGAAAAACCCCCACAGCACCACTGCGATAATAAACACTCCAAAGCTTAATACGATCATCCAGCTTTTAACCGAGGTAATTCGCATGGTCTCATCCATGCGCTCTGGTGAATGCGTCTCTTTAAGCTTCTGTTCGTCAAAAGGTTGCTGTGCCATCTCACTCATCCCTGAAGCCACCTAACCAATTGTTATTATGACATATTATGAGTTACCGCTGGTAGTCTTTCACTATATATAGAGGTTTGAAGAATTAAGCCTTATTTTACAGTAAGTTAACTTACTATCATCGTTACACCAAAAACTCGTATGTTGCTTCATGGCTTTCTGGTAATGCCCGCTGCTGTGACGAGCTAGAGAAAAATCCAATTTGACTAGGGCTAGAATTGGAACCTGAGTTCGACATGGCGCCTATAAGAAATACCACTGCCGGTATTATCAAATAAGGACATGCTACTATAGAAAGACCCGCCAATATGCCTAGCACAATCGTTCCGATAACACCCGCTCCCATCAAACCTCGACCAAAATAATCTGGCCGATTTTGGGGTCGTGATAATACCAGATCATAAGCAGTTAATGACACAGCAGGAGCAGAGGAAGCGCTCGAAGCTGTAACAGACGGCATATTCTGAAAACCAACCTTAGGAGTAGGAGTAGAAGCAGATCCACGCCTTGACTCTAGCTCGTTATCTTCATCATTAGAAGGGCTTTTTGAGCGTGGCGACCCAAGCGGCGATGAGCCGGCTGAGTTTGCTACAGATTGCTCTGGCTTAAGTGCCATTTCAACAAGGTATTTGCTAAATTTTTCATGTAACAATTTACTAAATGCATGTTGT
>JAHZKQ010000270.1 GCA_022600315.1 Gammaproteobacteria bacterium | reverse complement strand
TTCACCAGCCTTATATTTGGCGAACTAGGATCAAAGGCATTATCATTTTTAGGGAAAACGGGCAGTATCATTGGATTTACTCTTAACATGATTGTGTATTTCTCAACGCGCTTTGCAAGCGTGAATTTTATTATTGAAGATTTTAGAAGTAGCTCATCCAAAATAAAAAAGAAACATATAAATAACTTGCTGCTCTATAACTTAAATAATATCCAGACTGAAACAAAGATTACTACTGAGATAATTCCAAGTGATGCCAAAGACAATGTTAGTCCAGCAGTCGAAAACTGGTTGTCTGATTTAGGTCAAACCCCAACCGACAAAAAAAGAGTTATCTGTATAAAACATATATCACCGGTGTTAAGCGTGACATTAGTAGCTATAACAGCATTACCTATTGTCTGGAGCTTTATTCCAGAATCTGTTCAAGGACTTGAAAGTTTCACGCACACCAATGTAGGGCATGACTCTGGTTATAAAAACGCTGGATCAATTACGTTTGGGATATTCGCAACATCACTCACTATGCTATTTTATGAACTAAACATAAAAGAGTTGCCAAAACATCTTATGATAACTGCGCTTACAATATATGAAAAACTAAGAAATAAGCAAATTGCCTCAGCAGTTAAACTGTTTGGGTTAACGATTGTTGCTTTAGGGGCAAGTTATTTTACTGGAATTGGGTTCAAGTTTGCTGCTAAAACAGCAGTTACAAATGGATACTTATCCTATTTAGGGGATTGGCTAAGTAACGCTGTACCCGATTTTCTTCTTACCGCCGTCACCACTATGCTATGGTCCCACCTACAGGACTTAATTAATCAGGTCCACGTTTTTAAAACCAAAGAGTATGACCTTACTACCATTGAGAGCATCAATAGTAAAAATATTATGGCTTTACTGTATAATCCAAAAGTTGAGATTACCACTTCGCTGCCACCATCGCCTGATGATATAGAATCAGGACATACACAAGGTTATCAAACGTTCTGACTTATATTGGGGATAATTGATGAAAATTTTGCGCTTGTTTTTGATCCCCTTTGTCAGGAGTGCACGAACTGTTAAATACTAAATGTTTATTTTGGTGAATTGTTTCACCCCGCGAATGTCTGCGAATATAATCTATCAATAATTCATTACTTTCAACGCTATTCCCAAAATTTTGACATGAGCTTTCAAGATATGCAGTAATTCTTTTGGAGAATGGATCATTAGGATTTAATTGCATAAATTTCTTAATGATTTGCAATTGTTTATATTCACAAAGCATATAAATATAAGCTGACGAAGTATCTACTTTTTTATCGTAATAAAATTCATTCGCCATAAAACAAGCCGATATTAAAGCCGCACGTGTTGGCCAGATTTTCTCAGGGCAAACGCTATGTTCTTCATTGGTAAAATTAACTGGAAAACCACCTCTCAAAATCTCAATCTCGCCGTTTCGGCGTGTAGGCAATACAATATCGTTAAAAGGATCTGGTGTTTGATTAACTTTCCTAGTTTGTATTTGCACGTGGGCTAATAGTTTTTTAAATTCTCTATCCTCGGAAGACGCACTAACCAGCCATTTTTTCTTGCCCGCTGAATACAAAAAAGCATTAAGCGCTTCATTCGATTCCGTAATATCCTTACCCGTACAGCCTACAATAACATCTGCATTATTAATTAACGCTACCACTGAAGGATATATATCAATTCTTTCATCTTTCTCTTGATAAACCGATTGATCTTGATCATGAACAATAACTTGATAGCCCCGTTGAAGAAATTTTTCAGCAATAGCTTTGCCTTGGCGTCCAAAGCCAACCACACCCACCGTTAATTCGTTAGCTGGTGTTTGTGTTTGTTTTTCCACTGTTGTTACTGCACGAGAGGCAACCACGTCTGCAACCGATGGGTACTCAATGCTTTTAACCAATGAATCTGAAACATTAATAATACGAAATGGTAGAGAATTAAAATGAGGGCGATTAACACCGCCTTTTGTCTGTTCAATACCAATAACTTCTTTCGGTTTATTTGGCATGCCATTAAACAATGTAGCCGGTGTAGCATCCAACAGCTGTCCACCATCATCAAGAATAATCAGCAAATCCGGCTTCCAAGTATGCATCATATCAAGCGCTTTCAACCATATATCCCTAAGCGCAAGCGCATTGGCTGATTCATAAAAGCCATATCCCAATTGCTCCACGTGCGGCACATAGTGATAACCCATGGCCTCTAATTTCTTAGCACTGGGTTCATGAGTAGAATAACTCTTACCACCGATTACTGCGTTTGTTAAACCATGTTCACGCAATACCTCGAACATATCAACCGTTGTGCCAAGGACATGTTGAACGCCAACTAATAATGTATTCTCAAAGCATTGGCCAGATTGCTTGGAGGAATGTTTCAAAATATCCCGCAAATTCTTCCCTACAACACTGGAATTCACCTTATTAACACTTAATGGCGCAGTGTAGGAATGGCCCCAGCCAACCGCAGAAAAAGGTCGAACCCCCCAGATTTTTGGCGACCAAAAGGGTCCCCACAGCCTCGCTTGAGGACCACAGAACCGATATAGCTGTCCTATTTTTCTCATGTCTGAAAGTCCTGCTTGAGTTAAGCCGATTCACTAATAAACAACGGGCACCACAACCTTTTGAAAATAAATCATAAACTCTAACATGCTCCTTCACGTTGAATTAAGTTTTATTTTGTGTCACTGTAATCGTTTGATAATTCTCATCTGGAATCGAATAACCCTAACATGGAAAGTTCAAATAAACAACTAACGCTTATCCTAACTTCCACCAGCAATATCATCTTGCAAACGGATAAGAATGGAAATATCGAGTTAATAAGTGAGTCTGCAAAACAATTCTATCATTTCTCTCAATACCAAAACCACAAAAATTTT
>JAHZKQ010000269.1 GCA_022600315.1 Gammaproteobacteria bacterium | reverse complement strand
TCCAATTTGATTGTTATTTAGAATAACACATCGCAAGGTTTGTTTTTTTATGGAATGACAAAAAATAAATCACGATGCATTGTTTTTATCGGAATTTGATCCATGAAAAATTAAAGCGCTTAGTTCGTACCCCTAAGACAAATTACTCCTAGTGCCATTTTTAATAGGAGCACATCATCCTGCTGTCGGTATTGATATTAAAAAGAAACACATAGTTTATGTTGATCCTTTGGTTGACTATAGGCATCCAGATGCTATTCAGTTAAAGGCGCAATTACAAACAATGGCCGAAAGCATTGGATTTAAGTTTGAGGAAGTAAAAACCAAACAACAGGATGATAATTCAAGCTGTGGTCCTATCAAGCGAATCATATGACCATTAATCCCTGCCCCGCCAGCGATTAAAATATTCACACTAAAACCCTATTAAATTTATGTTGGTATAGTGTTAATATTAGTCTGATATACATAAAATTGCTCGATAATAGCGCTGGAGACAAATAATGAAAAAATGGAGCTTCTTTATTACCTGCACTGCGATTTTAAATCTTTGTTTAATCAATACAACATATGCGAACGTACCACAAGGCTGCTCTGTAGCACCTAGTAATGAAAGCTGCAACTCGGTCGCCTGCCAAAATGGAAAAAGTAATACCAGGTGGTGTCTGGAACAAGGCTACACATGCTGTGTTAGCTCACCAAGCGGTGTGTATGCCTGGAAAAAATAAAAACTAGAGATGTGCTTCAATAAACAACCCCATCTCAACGGCTCGTAATAATTTTTGCTGATATTGCGCGTTAAAATAATCATAGCGCTTACCCGAGCTATGACTCGCCTGTTGTATATCCCATTTATCCATAAGCTTAATTAAGTAATCTAAATCAATATAACCTGCAATATCAGTATTTCGCCAATGATGCAAGTAATCCAATAGCGTTTCTTTATGTCCCTCAAGCCAATAGCACCAATCAGCGGCTTGCATGCCTCGTGTGGTGCGTTCCAGCACACAGTCAGGCATGAGGCCCTGCATACCATGGCGTACAAGCAAACGACTTTGCCCCGCTTTATCCGTAAAAATATCATCTTCAGGATACTCAGGCGCATGTGCAATGGCATGAAGCGGTTTATTTTTTGTGTGTAAAAAACGGGCTGATAAATTAGTAACAGACGTTGAATCAAGGCCACCACTTAAATGAGAGGCCACATGAGATTTATCTTCTAATAATTCATGAATCACCGTTTGGTAGAGCGCTCTAAATGCCGTGTAATAATCACGGGTGTGATTAAAATGCAGTGGCTGAGCGGCCACCTCGCTAGCTGACCAAAATTTAGAGGTACTTTGCGTGCCATTGGGTTGAAAACGGATTAACGTACCATAAGGGATTTTTTTAATATATTTAAAACAAGTATCAATGCTATCCGGCGTGATCAGTGCTAAAAACTTTGCAATATTAGTTGAGTCAAGTTGTGTTGATATTTTCTGGCTCAGAAGTAGCGGTTGGACCGAATTAGATATATAAATAGAGCTTATCAAAGCCTCGGCTATAAAACAACGGCTGCTGCCCCATGGGGTCTTTTGAAGGTAAATATAGACACCTCACAAAACATTCAAGTAGTATCCCCCCAAAAATATAACGAGGAGTTACAAGGTGGCTGCGGAAAATACTGAATTACGGATTAAAAATGAACATCATGACACTGAAGCACCCGAAAGCATATTTCAAGTCAAAGTTTTTCTAGAAAACAACCAGTACCAGCAAGCGTTAGATTCAGAGTACTCAACAAATATTTATGATGCGCTTAAGCCTCTTAGCAATAAACTGTTAGTTTTAAGCACAGGTAAGGAGTCCATTTTTTATACTGTGAAACTGCAGTATAAAGAAAACGCTTATCAAAAATACCGTACGCCCGAGGGACAAAGCGATTTGCTTGCCGAGCTTAAAATTACTATTGAAGAGAAACAGCTTTTTAGCGTGCTTAGATTCGAAGAAGAGCTCGTTGAGTCAATGCTATCGCATCAAAGTGAACACAACCTGGTGGATACACTGTTTTCAGAAAAAAACAGGTTAAGACAAGCCGAAACAGGCGTGAAAGCTGAAGGCGCACCTTCCGCTACCCCCTAATAAACCCCGAAAAAATGACAGCTTCATATAAAATCATTAAACTGCTTTACATTGACGTAACGTCAAGCTTTAGACTGAGGTAAATTACTGAGGCATTGATATGAAATATACAGTCAAGCAGTTAGCTGAACACGCGGGGGTAAGCACCCGAACACTTCGGTTTTATGACAAAATTGGCCTGCTTTCTCCGGCTTTTTATGACGACAATAAATATCGTTTTTATGGCGAAGCTGAATTACTTATTTTACAGCAAATTTTATTTTTCCGGGAATTAGGGTTCAAGTTAGAAAACATCAAAAGCATTATCAATGCCGATGAGTTTAACCAGCTTGAAGCACTTGAAAAACATCAAGTAAATTTAATGCAAAAAATTGAAGATCTCAAAAATCTCG
>JAHZKQ010000268.1 GCA_022600315.1 Gammaproteobacteria bacterium | reverse complement strand
CTTATTTCCATCTAAAGTTTCCTGGGCAAATTGCATTGGTAGAGGTTTTCTTTGCCATGCTGATGGTGACGGGCGTTAGTCTATTAATAGATCGTAGACGGTTGTTAATTTTCATGGCCTTCCTAGCGATATTAATTTTATTTGGCATTCTGTTATCAGGATATACGGAAAATAAAGTTATATTGTTGTTAACAATGCTTATTGAGTTGGCTTTCTTTTTTATTATTTTCGGCAGCTTAATTGCATTCATATATTCTCAACAAAGGGTGACGCTTAATAAGTTATATGCGGCCGTTACTAGCTATTTGGTTTTAGGCATTATCTTTGCGTTGCTCTATGCAATTATTGCTGTTAATTCGCCCGATGCGTTTCAATATACGATTTCGAATCATCTGACCCCTAATAAAATATTTCCACATCCAGTCTTTTTTAGTGAAGCTTTATATTTTAGTTTTGTGACACTTGGAACGTTAGGTTATGGAGACTGGGTTCCCATGTTAGGACCAATAAAGATGATTGCTTCTCTGGAGGCGATTATTGGGCAATTATTTATTGCAATATTGATTGCCAGATTAGTCGGGATCCAAATTTCACAGAGCTTATTAAGTAAAGAAGCAAAGTGATGCGAATTTATTAAAGAAGGTGGCTTGTATGACAGAAGAATCAGCTGAATTCCAACTCAAACTCATTCATGTGAGTTGTGCCAGTTGTGTTAAAACAATTGAGGCAGCGTTAACGGGAATTGATGGCGTTCAATTGGCGCAAGTTAACTTTGCAAATCGAACAGTACAGGTCAAGGGTAAAGTATCGCCCGAGGAAGCCATTTCTGCTATTCGTCTAGCAGGTTACGAGGCGAGTTTATTAGATAAGAGTCAAAATAACATTGGTGAGCAGGAACTGGTAGAAGAAATACATACCAAAAACTTATTCCGAAGGGCACTTGTCGCCGGGTTGTTTGGTGTTTTTTTGCTTATTCTAGCATGGACGCCATTTGCGCCTAATCTAAATTATCTATCTGGACAAGTCGCTTGGGGCATATTAGGTATCGTTACTTTAATTATTATTATTTATTCTGGTGGTCACCTTTATCGCAGCGCTTGGAATGCGTTTTGGCACCATTTGGCAACTATGGATACTTTGATATCTATGGGTACTGGTGCAGCCTGGTTATATTCTATTGTCATTGTATGTTGGCCTTCTCTAGTTCCCCCTGGTGCACGTCATGTTTATTTTGAAGCTGCATTAATTATCATTGCACTTGTTAATTTAGGTGCTGCCCTAGAAATTCGTGCCCGCGGTAAAACTTCTGAAGCTATTAAACGTTTAATTGGATTGCAGGCTAAAACTGCAAGACGTGTTTTTGAGGACGGTAAAGAACAAGATATTCCAATCGAGGAAATAACCTCAGATGACGTTTTACGTGTTCGTCCGGGCGAAAAGATTCCAGTTGATGGTGTACTAATACAAGGTCATTCTACGATTGATGAATCAATGCTAACTGGGGAGCCTCTCCCTGTTCAAAAGAGGATAGATGATTCAGTGACAGGAAGCACACTAAATAAAACAGGAAGCTTTCTAATGCAAGCTACTAAAGTTGGCTCAGACACAATGTTATCTCAAATTATTCAGTTAGTGCAGCAAGCGCAAAGCACAAAACCTCCTATTGCAAAATTGGCAGACATTGTCTCTAGCTACTTTGTTCCAACCGTATTAATTCTCTCCATTATTACGGCCTGTATATGGTTCAACTTGGGATACTCATCAGGGTATATCTTAGTGGCAAGCATGACAGTGCTAATCATAGCTTGTCCGTGCGCCTTGGGTTTGGCAGCACCAATTTCTGTTATGGTGGGTATGGGGAAAGCAGCAGAATATGGGGTGTTAATTAGAAATGGTGAAGGATTGCAGCGAGCAAGTGAATTAACAACGTTAGTTTTAGATAAAACAGGGACAATTACAAAAGGGAAACCAGAGGTTGTAAAAATAATTACGGGGCACTCTTTTGATGAAGAACAAATATTACAGTATGCAGCCAGCATTGAAAATGCGTCTGAGCACCCACTTGCCGCAGCTATTGTGGAACATGCTAAGAATCAATCTATATCCTTACTGGAATCATCAAATTTTGATGCGGTAACAGGGCAGGGGGTTATAGCGGAGGTTGATAATAAAACAATTTTATTAGGAAATAAAAGATTACTCATCGAGAATCAAATAAATCCAGAACCGCTAATGAAAGAAAGTGATGAATTGGCAAGCTTAGGTCAAACCCCCATGTTTATCGCTGTTTCCGGAAAACTAGCAGGCATAATTTCAGTAGCGGATCCTATTAAAGAAGATTCTATAGTTGCGATTGAACAATTCCATCAGCTTGGAATACAGGTTGTCATGATGACAGGAGACAATTCAAAAACAGCAAATGCGGTTGCATCGCAGGTAGGCATTAAACATGTTTATGCAGAAGTATTGCCGGAGCATAAATCAAATCAAGTTAAAAAGCTGCAGTCAGAAAATGCTATTGTTGGCATGGTTGGGGACGGCATTAATGACGCGCCAGCTTTGGCTCAGGCTGATATTGGTTTTGCTATTGGTGCGGGAACAGATGTCGCGATTGAAAGCGCAGATATTACGCTAATAAGTAGCTCCCTTGTTGGTGTTATTAATGCAATTTCTGTATCAAAAGCAACACTAAGCAATATAAAACAAAACTTATTTGGTGCATTCTTTTACAACATTATTGGAATACCTGTAGCTGCGGGAATCCTATATCCATTGATTGGGCTACTGTTAAATCCAATGATTGCCGGTTTTGCAATGGCAGCTTCATCTTTAACTGTGGTATCAAACGCTAATCGATTACGCTTTTTCTCAGTTAAGAAGGGTGAACAATAATGATGAGTTCAGTTCTATTCAATGGTTCGGCAATCGTTTTAATTATTCTTATTATATTGTGGTTTTGGGTAATTAAAGAAAAATCAGCGCATGCTAATAAAGAGGAAATGACAATCTACGTTAAGGATGGTGCGTATTCACCGAGTCGCATAGAAACTGATAACTCCAAAATCACATTAAACTTTATTCGTCAGGATGCATCTCCTTGTTCAGAGTATGTGATATTTGAAAAACTTGATGTCCATGAACAACTGCCAT
>JAHZKQ010000267.1 GCA_022600315.1 Gammaproteobacteria bacterium | reverse complement strand
AATACCAGCAATACCGATATTATTACTGATTTTAATCAAAGCAATAATGGCGTTTATACTTCAGCCGAAGGCGATAAAATTCGCTTTGAGTTTGATCAAACTTTACAAATTAATAGCGGCAATTCATTTAGCGGCGTGCAACATGAACTTATTTGGAAAGATGACGGCTCCGGTGGCGTATATATTGAAATTGACTGGGGCGGTGACTCATCGGCTGATTTTCGCCTGCAATTAAAAGATATTGGCACCGCAGATTTTAGCCAGTCTGATATTAGCTCAGCTAATTTTGAATTTCGACGCGTAACAGGCACTAGTAGTGCGGATACGATTAACGGCACCAGCGGCGCAGATACTTTAGATGGTGCAAATGGTAACGATACTTTAGATGGTAATGCAGGTCTTGATAGTTTATTAGGTGGCGCAGGGGATGACTTATTAATTTATGACGCCTCTGATATTGCCAGTGGCGGCTTAGTCGACGGTGGTGCAGATACGGATACTTGGCAGGTTGAAGCCGCCGTAACGATTACCATCACCAGCAGTAGCACTTGGGATTATATCGATAATTTAGAATATATTGATTTAGTCGACGGCAACCATAACAGTGTATTAAATATTTCTGCGAATGGCCTAAGCAATATTACTGACAGTGACAATGATCTTTATGTCAAAGGTGGCGCAAACGATACCGTATCAACCGCTGATTCATGGACTTCAAGTGGCACCAGCGTTGTCGATAGCATTACCTATAATCATTACACAGCCAGTGGTTATGATATTTTTATTCAACAAGGTGTCGTGCAAAGCGATTTCTAAGCGTAAATTGTACCTCTTCAGTGTCTTTGCTATGATGGAGAAGGTTTAATTTTTGCAGGGAATAAGCATGAAACACCAAGGCCGTATTATCTTTATGATTCTTTTTATGGGAATCCTTGCCCCGGTTTTAATTGATGAATACGCCCCGTCTATGCCAGCGATGGCTGCCGATTTAACTAGCTCAGCCAATGTTATCCAGTTCACTATCACCATGATGTTATTTGGCCTGGGTGTTGGCCAAGTGATTCTTGGGCCACTGTCTGATCGTTTTGGCCGGCGACCGATTATTTTATTCGGCATTAGTTTAACTGTATTAGCCAGTCTGCTTTGTATTTTTGCCGCAAGTGCTGCGCCTTTATTAATTGGCCGATTTTTACAAGGCCTGGGGATTGCCTCAGCGGCACTAACGACTACCGCATTAATTGGCGATCTATTTGAAGGCGAAGAAGTGAATCGAGTTACCGGCTTATTTATTTTAATTTATGGCCTGGTGCCAATTATTGCTCCAGTAGCTGGTGGTTATATTCAGCATTATTTTAATTGGCAAGCCAATTTTATTTTAATGTTGGCTTTTGTGGTAGCCGGCTTAATCTTTTTTGCAATCTCAATGCCAGAAACGGTTGATAAAAATAAAACTGAACCATTGCATCCTGTCACCATGCTAAAAAATTATGTCAAAATTATTAGCCACAGTCGCTATATTACCGCCGTGATTGGCGCAATGTTTTCGTGGGCAACCATTATCACCTTCAGTCTATTAGCCCCATTTATTATTCAAGACACCCTGCATTATTCAGCCAAAGCCTACGGCTATATCGCTTTAATTGTCGGTCTGGGGTTTTTGGTTGGCAATACACTAAATACTTTTTTACTGCGCTTTACTAATTCAAAAAAATTACTTGCAGGCGGCTTATTGCTTGCAGTGATTGGTGCGACATTAATATTTATTTTAACTTTATTACATATTATGGCGTTATGGGTGATTATTGTTGCCAGCTTAATTATTTTGCTCGGCATTGGCTTTGCCTTTCCAAATTATTACAGTTATGCCGTGGCAGTATTTACCACCAACTTAACCGGCACCGCCAATGCCTTAATCGGCGCCTTAATTTTATTTGGTACGGTTACTTATTCAAGCATCTTAAGTGCCTTTCATGCCCACTCAGTGATTACTTTAGCTTCTGTATATTTATTATTAACGGTGTTAAATGCGGCTAGCGGCGTGATTTGTCTAAGGCAGCATAGAGCTTCATGAAAATAATGGCGGAGTGGACGGGATTCGAACCCGCGACCTCCGGCGTGACAGGCCGATATTCTAACCAGCTGAACTACCACTCCGCACAAAACTGATGGTGGGTGCTGAGGGGATCGAACCCCCGACATTCGCCTTGTAAGGGCGACGCTCTACCAGCTGAGCTAAGCACCCAATTATTAATTCCACCTATAAAAAAGCAAAGCTTTTTTATAGGTTAGACCTTTGCCGGGGTCCTAGGGGGAAACTCTTTCCCCCTAGATTACTCCCAGCTAATCCCAGCTAATCCTAATTAATCCTAATTAATCCTAATTAATCCTAGCCAATCCCAGCTAATCCTAGCTAATCCAGGGGGAAAGAGTTTCCCCCTAGGACCCCCACAAAGGTCTAACCTGTTAGCAAAGCTAACAGGTGGAATTAGTAGGGCGAAAGATAAACTAATTGATCGGTAAGTTCAACCGTTTAAATTAGTCTTTATGATTCACAGCGTCTTTTAATTTCTTGCCTGCTTTAAACTTAGCCACAGTCGATGCTGGAATTTGCATTTTTTGACCAGTTTGTGGGTTGTGGCCCGTACGTGCCGCACGATTTGAAGTTTCAAAACTACCAAAACCTAAAATGGCAACCTTGCCACCATTGACCAAAGTTTCAGTTACGCTATCCGTAAAGGTGTTTAGCGCCACCTCGGCCGCAGATTTTGAAATATCAGCCGCTTGTGCGATAGCATCAATTAAATCTTGTTTGTTCATATTATTCTCTCTTGTCGGTTCTAAGATGATCCCTGTGCAGAAGTCAGTATTCTCTCTGCCCCGTGTTTAGCCTTGAAGTTATATCAACTGGGCGGAATTACTGTCAAGCAAAAAGCTTATTAATTCGAGACGTTAGCAAATATTTAGCAACTTATGCTGATATCTTAGGCAGATTGCACAATTCGTACAGTCACAATGTCTGATTGTTACTCATGAACCCTAGGAAGAGCCGCCTACCGTTATAGCATCTAATTTGAGGGTGGGCTGACCAACACCAACCGCCACCGACTGACCGTCCTTACCGCAAACACCCACCCCGGCATCCAAGGCTAGATCATTCCCAACCATCGATACTTGGTGCAAAATCTCAGGACCGTTACCCACCAATGCCGCACCTTTTACTGGCTGAGTAATTTTACCGTCTTTAATAAGGTAGGCTTCGTTGGCATTAAAGACAAACTTTCCTGAAGTAATATCAACCTGACCACCAGCAAAATCAGCGGCATATAAACCGTCCTTAACAGACGCAATAATTTCTGCTGGATCACTTTTACCGGGCAACATATAAGTATTGGTCATGCGCGGAATCGGCGCATGCGCATAAGACTCACGTCGACCATTGCCAGTCGAGTTAACGCCTAATAATTTCGCGTTATGGGTATCGCACATATAATTTTTTAAAATCCCATTTTCAATTAATACCGTGTTTTGCCCAGGCGTGCCTTCATCATCCACGGTGAGCGAACCACGTCGCCCAGGGACGGTGGCATCATCGACAATGGTGCAAAGTTTTGAAGCTACTTGCTCTCCTATCTTGTCGCTAAATGCTGAGCTACCTTTACGACAAAAGTCCGCCTCTAAACCATGCCCCACCGCTTCATGCAATAAGACCGCCGGCCAACCCGGGCCTAACACCACCGGCATACTACCGGCTGGGGCTGGCACCGCCGATAAATTTAATACGGCTTGATTAACCGCTTTATCGATATATTCATCGATCAAATCTTGGGTAAATAATTCAAAACCACCACGACCACCGCCACCCGATGAGGCTTTTTCAGAGCAACCGTCCTGTTCAGCTAACACTTGAATAGAAAGCCGTACCAATGGTCTAACATCGGCGGCTAATACACCGCTACTGGTTAACATAAAAACCGTATCGTAACGCGACACTAAACGCACAATCACTTGCTTAATACGCGAATCTTTAGCGCGAGCTTTACGATCGATTTGACGCAATAAATCAATTTTTTCCGCTTCGGTTAAAGTATTTAATGGATTAATTGCCGGATATAAAATTTTCGCATCGCGCGTAGTTGGCAAAGCCAATTGACCCTGCCCGCCACTTTTAACAATACTGCGCGCCGAACCGGCTGCTTGCTGTAAAGCTTTTAAAGTAATGTCATCGGCATAAGCAAAACCGGTTTTCTCACCACTAACCGCGCGCAACCCAAAGCCGCGCTCAACACTAAAATCGCCTTCTTTGACAATGCCATCTTCTAGATACCATTGCTCAGACTGCGAACTTTGCAAATAAATATCGGCCTGATCAACATTCGCGGTTAAGGCGCGCGCCAAAACACTTTCCAGCTGTTGCTGGCTTAGATCCGCTGGGAATAATAACTGTTGGCTAACGATGTCGATACTGTTACTCATAAAAGCAGTATAGCAGGCATTAAGCACCCAAGCGAGATGCCCAGTATCTTGGTTTTGGTTTTGATTTTGGTTTCTCCTCAGGAATTACTGCGCCAGCAACAGGGTTTAATTTTTCAAAAAAGCAAACCGCCCTATTTCTTGCATACAAAGATCCAATCGATCGATAGTCAACCTTGCTTTTAGCAAGCCAGTTCGAATGACTCTCACTTAACTGACTTTTATTTTTATCAAAAACCGCTTGCCTTAAAAAAGTATCGCGGCCTAATTCATTCATTAAAAAACTAATAAAAGAATCTTGCAAGATTCCTGCTTGACTACTAAACTCTCCTAAAGTGCCGTTGCAAAACTGCTGCATATACTGTAACTGGTCATCTAATTTAATATTTTTT
>JAHZKQ010000030.1 GCA_022600315.1 Gammaproteobacteria bacterium | reverse complement strand
TTCCCGCTCCAAATTTTAGACTACCATCCAGCTAACTGGATGGTAGTAGTTTCAAGAGTGTATGGCTGGGTGGCAGAGTGGTTATGCAGCGGCCTGCAAAGCCGTGGACGCCGGTTCGATTCCGACCCCAGCCTTATCAATAGAGTTAAAGCCAATTTCAAAGGCCCGGGTGGCGGAATTGGTAGACGCAAGGGACTTAAAATCCCTCGAGGGCAACCTCGTGCCAGTTCGAGTCTGGCCCCGGGCACCAATTTTAATCAACAAGTTATAGATCTCCTAGTATCTTTTCTCTAGCTCCCGCAAAAATCCCTTGCGGGACTTTTGCGGGAGCTGGTAAGGCTAAGATCAATCACATTGCTTTCGTTGGGTTGATAGCCCTTTTGTTTCTTTAACAAAACAAGAGTTGGATAGCTTCCATTCTGTTCACAAACCATATTTGCCGCGTCGTATAAGTTCTTTAATTCCACTGCTGAATAATGTGTTGTGATTCGTCCTGACTTGTGACCTAACAAATTTTGGCGATCTTCAAAACTTACACCAGTTGCACGTAAGCGCCTGCCAAATGTGTGTTTTAAATCATGCATTCTAACATGCGGTAGATTTGCCCGTTGTCTTGCATTTATCTAACCATCGTTAAGCATGCTGTTTAGCGGTTTGTCTTTAAGCGTAAAAACATGAGTTGCATTCTCGCCGCGGCAAGAGTTAATCATTTCTCTTACCTTATGATTTATGACAACTAGCCTGTCTTCACCGTTTTTAACGAATTCTCCAGGAACAATAAACACAAAGCTTCCAAGCGCTTCAGGAACTTTGATTTCCTAGCTCCATTTTAATGAGCAAATTTTATTTTCTCTGCAGCCAGTGTTAACTGCGAAAATTGCCATTCGCTTCAAGTGGAGTGGCAAAAATCTGAAAAGCTTTCCTTGCTCTTCCCAACTTAATGGATAAGGTGGGCGTTTATCATGTTCTGGCAGCAGTTTAATTTTTGGGGTAGATAATAGCCAAGTTTTGATTAATTTTGTGATATAGTTTTTGCAGCATATTTAGCCGCCTTATCCGCTCTAAGGAATCTTAATTAGGTTGCTAATTAGTCTTGTTTCACTTTGAAGAGGACGTCGTGTTGTGAAACCCACTATACCACCTGGGGCAGAAGAAGCTCTTTTAGAGTCCGATATAGAATCACAAGTGGATATCGGTGGTGAGATTGAGCCGGCAGTTGATACTTTCCCGCTAAGAAGAATGAGTCAAGTAGATGCTGCTGGTTGTAGAAGTGTCAGATGATTGTACGCATGGCGAAGGGCGCTTGGATAGGTGGGCGCAGAAGAGGTCACAGAATATTATCAGTACGTGAAGCAAGCGGCGCTAATCCAGCTGGGGGCAACTCAGTTAGCATTAATGCCGGGTACAGCACCTGGTGCTTTGATATTCATGCTCAAGCTCATTCAGTTTAAGAAACTAATCTTCCTCTAAATTGCCCATTGAAAATGTGATAAGATGCCAGTATGGAGAGTTAACATGCTAACACATCAAAACAATGTTTCTTTGCTTAGATCAGATGTTTTCAAGCAATTATTGAATGCCAATAGTCAGCATAATGTTCTATCGATCGACGGCCGTTTGGAAAAGGAGATATTAGTATATATACTTAATAGTTTAAGAAATAACCCTAATGTCACGGCTGTTGAGATAAACGAATCACTACCACTTGACTCGTTGACTTTTTTAGTTGAAGCGATTAGTGATAGTCCTATGCTGGCAACTGTCTACATTGGTGCTGATGTATCATTTGACGAGGTTGCTAAGCTCATTAATGGGCTATCATTTACGCTTTATAGAAAGTCAGTTTACCTGGTATCTCCCACGGATCAGCTTATAGAATATGTAAAAAATCTTTCAGGTGAAGATTTCCTTGAATTTTATGTTTTATCGTAAAGTTTCTGAAAAGGTCATCGATAGGTTATCGTTAGTGAATTGGGCATTTTTAGCGAGTTCAGCCAATTCAATTAATGATTCTGTGTCTGTTTTAGATAAAATTTGTGTTTTGTGGAGCTTGATGGAATGCGGGGCGAGCCCCACATATTGGGCGATTTGTTTGGTATTTTTCCCTTTTAGTAGTAGATGCATAATTTGTATCTCTTCAGATGAGAGCCGATTAATGATGCGAATAGATTTTTTTCGTGTCTCTTCTTTTTCAAGTTGATGAGCACTGATGAATAAGGCTTTATTCACCGCTTCGATTAACTGATTATTGTTGATCGGCTTAGTTAGAAAATCGACTGCGCCTTTTTTTATTCTTTCAACCGCGATGGGTACATTTGAGTCGCCTGAGATAAAAATCACAGGAATCTTTATTGTATATTGAAGAATGAAGTCATGTAACTGGACGCCACTCATATTTGGCATTTTTGCATCAATTATCAAGCAACCCAAAGTATTTTTTATTGGTTCTTTTAAATATTCTCTAGCAGATAAATAACCTTTTACACAATATTTCATTGATGTCATCAACCATTGAATAGCTTTCAATAAGTAAGGATCATCGTCCACAATATGAATCATGGGTTCCTGCTGCTTTGTCACTAACTGAGCCATCAATCTCCCTTTATTTCACCATTTTGCAAGCAAAAATTTTATTGAATGATAAAGAAATAATACAATAATTGGTTTTACAGTTCAATTTACCTTTTTATCTGTAGAGGGTTGTTTGAGCCAACCAATACTCAGATTATACTACACAACGCGGTAAATTTAATAATACACATATTGACTATCTTTTTAGTGAATTTCAGAATGATGGTAATTGGAATCATGCAGTTAATCAAGTATTTCGTATTTGCCTTAAATTAGAACCAAAGGCGCTATGGATGAAAGAGATCTTTAGTTGGCTGATAGTATTGTGCAGAATTGGATTAAATTGGCAGGATAATAGAGGGTGTTTACTATATAACCTATATAAAATTATATGTTTATAAGCTATTTATATCAGGTATCATTATGAGGTTTTATAACTCCTGGTAATGGTCTCGAACGTTTAATTAATAGATTCTGCATGTATCTATAATAAAAAATACTATGTCATTAGTATCATTAAATTATTAACACCAGCGGTTGATATATTATAATAAAGGAGTTCATTATTTGCTTAATATGGATTTTTGCATCACATGCAACTAAATCGATGAAGATTGCATTTGAATGATGGTTGGCTTTATTTTTTATTTTTTATTTTGGTAATTA
>JAHZKQ010000266.1 GCA_022600315.1 Gammaproteobacteria bacterium | reverse complement strand
TTGGTGTTACTGGCATTCACCTGTGCGCATTGGACGGATGTGCAGTCAGGCAGTCGCAGTTTTCCGGTAATGGTGCAAATGCAGCGCAAAGATTTTAATAAATTGGATGCCATTAAGCAATTGTATGTGCCGGCAACGGCGGCGGCTAATTTAAAAGTGCCAGATACGAGTTCAGCAGCGGTAGCGCAAGGTATGGTGCCTTTAACCAGTTTAGTGAAGTTAGCCCCGCAAATTTCGCAAGATACTTTGTATCATTTTAATCGTTTACGTTCGGGAACCATTACCGCGACATTAGCACCAGGTTACACGGAAAGTGAAGCCTTAAAGTATATTCAAGCAAAGATACCGGGAGTGATTAAATCTAATGTACACGTTAGCTATTCGGGTAAAGCCTTAGAATATATTGAATCAGCCGGGTCAATGACAGTGATTTTATTGTTGTCGTTTGTGTTTATCTATTTGGTATTGTCAGCGCAATTTGGTAGTTTTATCGATCCATTTGTTATTTTATTAGCAGTGCCATTAAGTTTAGTGGGAGGCTTATTGTCGTTATATTTAAGTGGTGGCACCTTGAATCTATACTCTGAAATTGGTTTGGTAACATTGGTGGGGATGATTAGTAAGCACGGTATTTTAATCACCCAGTTTATAAATGATTTGCGTCACCAAGGGAAATCCATTCAAGAAGCAATTATTACCGGCGCAGCGGTGCGTTTGCGACCGATTTTAATGACGACTGCCGCAATGGTGTTTGGTACCATTCCATTAGCATTTGCCAGCGGACCAGGTTCAGTAGGTCGACACGATATTGGCTGGGTGATTGTAGGTGGTTTGCTGCTTGGTACATTTTTCTCATTGATTGTGGTGCCCATTGCTTATTCTTATTTGGGTAAGTTTCGCCAGTTTAAAAAAGAAATTGCTTAACTTTTAGGATGGTGGTGTTTGTTGTAAGTTAGTTTTTGTTTGCTTTGTTAGTTGCATGATTTTTCATCTTCAAGTTTTTGTTCTTGAAATTGAGTATTTTTGAGTTATCTGTAGATTTTGATTTGGTGTTATCTATGAGCTGGTCGGCCAGTTTTTCCAATAGTACATGATTATTGTTAATATAATTTTCAGTTAACGCGTGTAAGGCGGCAATGTTTTTTGGTGACAGATCGGAAATATCATCAGTGGGATAATTTTGACCCTCAAGTTGTTTGATCAGCGGAGCAATTCTAAAATATTGATGCCCAAGGTGCTGTCTTTCGTAAAGGTGGCGGACATGCTGGTGGATGCTGTGTGTTGATGAGATAAAAATAGCTTCATAGGATTGAATTAAGTTATGAATATTTCTTTTACCATTGTAATATTCCTGCTGATAGAACCCGAGATTTTTACCTAAGGATAAAGTGATAATCTGGCTAATATCAGGAAAATAAATATTATGTTCAGGGAATTCCATTTTGCTCAATTCACTTAACCCGTATAATGTTGGGTTATTGGCAAATACGCCGCCATCTATAAAAACATGTTGGTTTTTATAGATGCGATGTAATGCGCGTGCAATACGTTGGTTGTATTTTTGTAAGCTGCCGCTGAGTAGCTTATTTTGCGGCGTTACATCTTTTTGTATCTTGCCTTCGTTATTAATAATGCCGCGTATTAGGCATTGCTTCCAGATTCCCTTGGCTAGCGACAAGTTTCCGCTAGTGATTGATAGGAATGTATTTGGTGTAACTTTGCCGTCAAATAGTGAGCGGCATACTGCAGCGTTAGCGATAAAGGGAATTGCCACAGAACCGTGAATGACATCTTTCACATGGAAATTAGCGCTGGAATCTTTATTGGCAAAATATTGAGAAAAGTTTGCTAGGTAATTGTAGTTTGGGTCGTAAGCCGTTGCGAGTATAGGTTTAAGTAGATCTTTAAGCTCAGTGTCCCCGCAAATCTCTGCTAACAAGGCTTGGTAGTGGCGGGTATTTCTAGTTTGGCTAGAGAGTACTTGCAATAATCGGCTGCGTTTTATCACTATACGTGTGCTGGTGAGTATAATATCGCTGACTTCTTGCAGTGAATATCTGGGCTGACCATTTTTACCGGGCAGCGTCATTAGGGCAACGGCCTTGGCGCCACTGCTGGTGCCGGTTAATAAGTCAAAGTAGTCAATCAAGTTTGCTTGGGGATTATTAGTCTTTGAGCGAATAATCCTTTCCAGTGCCATCAGAATATCAAGATGGGTAAACATCACAACACCGGCCCCATCCAAGGATAACATTCTAGCAGATTGCTTATTCATCTTTCCTTCTCCTTCCTTTCTTTATTTTATGTACTTTCTAGGTTTATTGTTTAACATCATATTTTTAATAGCTTTAAGAAACTATGTCTGGAGTATAGTAGATGATCTTGAAAAAATCCTGCAACCTCTAAATTAAAATTCATTATTTATCAATGAATTACAATGCAAACTTATAAAGCATAATCATATATTATGTAACTAGTTGATTTTAATTAACTAAGAATAGCTGGTGTTACAAAGACTTAATCCGCGCATAATGCGCTTGCAGCTTTTGCAGGGTAGTTTCAGTATCCGTTAGGCGCTGACGCTCAAGGTCAACGACTGCCACAGGGGCCTTATCGACATAGTTTTTATTGTTGAGTTTTTGCTGGGATTTTAGCTGTTCTTTTTCAAGTTTGGCGATTTCTTTTTCCAGGCGTTTTAATTCCTGGGTTTTATCAACCACGCCGGCTAGTGGGATATGAATATCCAGCGTGCCAATAACAGTTGAAGCATTAACCTCAGGGATCTTATCTGACCATGTGATATCATTTAATTTCGCCAGAGTTTTAATTATCTCTTCGCTCTGCTGGCAGTAAGTCTTATCAGCCTTGCTGCCTTTATTGAAAATTGCCGTTACCTTTACGGCCGGTGAGATTCCCATTTCGCCACGGATATTGCGAATGCCAGAGACAATATTTTTCAGCCAGTTAATTGCTTCTAATGCCGTTTTATTGATTTGTTTAGGATTCACTTCAGGATAAGCCTGTAGCATAATGCTGTTGCCTTTTAGGGCTAATTTTTTGCTAATTTGCTGCCAGATTTCTTCGGTGATATAAGGCATCAGTGGATGAGCAAGACGTAAAATAGTTTCTAAAACTTCAAGTAAAGTTGCATGCACAGCATTTTTCTTCGCAGAGCTTGCAGTAGTATCGCTTAAAATACATTTAGTTAATTCTAAGTACCAGTCGCAATATTCATTCCAGATAAATTCATATAAAGCTTGTGCGGCTAGATCAAAACGATAGCGATCAAGCTCAGTGTTAACGCGTTCAATGGTCTGTTGTAACACTGAGCGTATCCAATCATCACTAATTGAATATTCAACTTTAGCGCCAGGTTTAAAATCTTCGCTATTGGCTAATACAAAGCGTGCAGCATTCCAAAGTTTGTTGCAAAAATTTCGATAGCCAGCGATACGTTGCATATCAAAATTGATATCACGCCCGGTGTTTGCCAGTGCACAAAAGGTAAAGCGTAAGGCATCAGTGCCGTGGGCACTAATACCATCGGGAAATTCTTTTTGGGTTTGGGCCTTAATTTTTTCTGCCATTTTCGGTTGCATTAAGCCGCGGGTGCGTTTTTCAGTTAAGGTGGTCAAATCAATGCCATCGATTAAATCAATGGGATCTAAAATATTGCCTTTGGTTTTTGACATTTTATGGCCGTGGCTATCGCGAATTAAACCAGTAATATAGACTTCACGAAAGGGGACATCGTCCATTAAATACAGACCCATCATTACCATGCGCGCGACCCAAAAAAAGATAATATCAAAGCCGGTGATTAACACACTGCTGGGGTAAAATGTTTTAAGTTCTGGGGTTTGTTCGGGCCAACCTAAACTTGAAAATGGCCATAAGCTGGCGGTAAACCAAGTATCTAATACATCATCATCTTGTTGCAAGGTGATGTCGTTGGCAAGGTGATGTTGCTTGCGAACTTCTTGTTCGTTATGGCCAACATAATATTTGCCTGCATCATCATACCAAACCGGGATGCGTTGCCCCCACCAAAGTTGACGGCTAATGCACCAATCTTGAATATTGTTCAGCCATTGTAGATAGGTCTTTGTCCAGTTTTCTGGGATAATTTTTAATTTGCCGTTTTTCACTACCTCTATGGCGCGTTTCGCTAGACCTTCGGTTTTTACAAACCATTGATCTGTCAGTAAAGGTTCAATCACCGCGCCGGAGCGATCACCGCGTGGCACGTTGCTTTGGTGTGGTTCAATCTTGTCAATTAAGTCCAAGGCTTTTAAATCGTTAACGATTTGTTTGCGAGCTTTAAAACGTTCGAGGTTACGATATTTTTCTGGAACATTTTCATTAGTATGCGCTTTGGAATCAAAAATATTAATTATGGGCAGTTTATGGCGCTGTCCCATGGCATGATCATTGAAGTCATGCGCCGGAGTGATTTTCACGCAGCCGGTACCAAACTCACGATCCACTTGTGCATCGGCAATAATTGGGATTTCACGCATTGTTAATGGCAATTTAATTTTCTTCCCAATTAAATTTTGATAACGTTCATCTTCAGGATGTACGGCAACCGCCGTATCGCCAAGCATGGTTTCGGGGCGGGTGGTAGCAACCACAAGATGGCTTTTACCATCGCTTAAAGGATAGCGAATATGCCACAGCTGACCAGACTCGAGTTGATTATTTACTTCAAGGTCAGAAATCGCAGTATTTAATTTCGGGTCCCAATTCACTAAACGCTTGCCGCGGTAAATTAAACCGTCATTATATAAACGAATAAAGGCTTCGTTGGTGGCGCGTGAGACTTGCTCATCCAAGCTAAAGCGCTCACGAGACCAGGCCAATGAGTTGCCCATGCGCCGGATTTGTTGGGTAATAATGCCGCCGGATTTATCACGCCACAGCCAAACCTTCTTGATAAATTCTTCGCGGCCAAGATCATGGCGCGTTAGGCCTTCAGTTTCGAGTTGCCGCTCGATGACCATTTGGGTGGCAATGCCAGCGTGATCGGTGCCGGCTTGCCAAAGACTGCGTTGGCCTTGCATCCGTTTTTGACGCATTAGCACGTCCATCAGGGTATGTTGAAAACCATGGCCCATATGTAAGGTGCCAGTAACATTGGGTGGTGGCAGCATGATGCAGTAGGGCTGGCCTTCGCCGTTTGGTTCAAAGTAGTGTTGTTGTTCCCAGAAATTAGCCCAATGCGTTTCGATGGTCTGTGGCTCATAGGTCTTTTGCATGCTGTTGCTCGTTATCTGTGTTAAAAATGACCTGACCCCGACTTGTGAAAATTTGTGACAGCGCTAAAAACAATCTGCTACACTAATCCGTTTGGGTGAGGCTCATGACGAGGCCATTTTTTCATAAAACGGCCGACTTGTCAGTATTTTCAGAAGACTAGTGTGGAGTTAAGCAGTTGCCGTTAAAAATTTCAAGATTTCGACATTGGCGATGGGCTCGATGCTTATTGGCTTGTCTGGCTTTATTGGTTGTTTTAGCCGCTGGGAGTTATCTTTTGCGGCGCGATAATTTGCATGCAGTGCTTGCTGGTGAGGTGTATCGCAGCGCTCAAGTTTCTGCCAATACCTTGCGGCAAATTGTTTATGCCAAACACATTAAGACGATATTAAATCTGCGTGGGCCGAACAGGACGCAAGCTTGGTATCGGCAAGAGCTGGCCGTTGCGCATCAGCTCGGTATTAAACACGTTGATATTGCCTTATCGGCATATAGGTTGCCTAGCACGGCCAAATTAAAGCGATTATTAGCGGTGCTAATGCATGCGGGGCGCCCGTTATTGTTTCATTGTCAAAGTGGCAGTGATCGAACCGGTTTGGCATCCATGTTAGTGTTATTGTTGCAAGGTGAAAGTATTGCTCAAGCGGGTCGTCAGTTGAGCTGGCATTATGGCGTATTTTCCAAACGTAGTGTGGGTTATTTGGTTGTTTCGCGTTACCAAGCATGGCTTTTAAAAAATCATTGGCATAGCAGTCGTTTGCATTTGTTGCAGTGGGCTAAACAAATACATTGGTAGTTAAATTTGATTTTATCACGCTACATTACTCGAGAGCTTTATCTTAATACAATTGCGATTACGCTAATTGTATTATTGATTTTTATTACCAATCAATTCACGCATTTTCTAAAAATTGCTGCAAAAGGCGGTATCACCTTAACAACCGTGCTGCAAATTTCTGCTTTGCAAGTGCCTTTATTATTAGGTTATCTTTTGCCATTAGGTTTGTATTTGGCGATTCTGTTAGTCTTTGGCCGGTTTTATACTGATCATGAAATGACGGTGATGTCGGCTTGTGGAATCAGTCACACTAAAATATTACGTATTGTGATGCTAGCAGCCGTACCCATTTTTATCGCAGTGAGTGTATTAATGTTTTGGATCGAACCTTTGGCTGAGCGAGCACAAATTGAAGTGTTAAATAATTCGCTACAAAATATCACAGTTGATAAAATCATGCCACATCGATTTCAAACTTTACCTAACGATAGTGTGTTTTATGCCAAGGCGCGTAATAGTGCTGCTACTAAACTCTATCAAGCATTTTTTATTAAGCCGAACAGTAATGGCAGCTTAGAAGTGGTGACAGCAAGTACGGTTAATCAACAATCTAATCCGAATAACAAGGGTGGGAAATTTTTGGTTTTTCATAAGGGTTATCATTATACCGGAACGGTTGGTACGACAAATTTTAGGTTGGTGAAGTTTAATAGCTTAGGCATTAACCGGATTGCCAGCAAACGTCAATATAGTAATTGGTCCTTGTCGTCCTCAACACTTGAGCTTTGGAAAATGCGACATAAAAAAGCTGCGGCGGCAATTTTACAGTGGCGCTTGGCATTGCCGTTATCAGTTTTCATATTGGTGATGTTGGGTTTTCCTTTAAGTCGGATTAATCCACGTAATGGTAAATTTGCCAAGTTTATTCCTGCGATTTTAATTTATGTGGGTTATGCTGATTTAATGTATTTGGGTCGGGTTTGGATCACTAAAGGAACGTTAAGTCCGAACCTGGGTATGTGGTGGATTCACGGTGTGGTATTGTTATTGGCAATTATTTTTAATTTGTATCCGTGGTTAAAACGACGCAAGTTTTATCGGCTAAGACGGGGTATTTATGCGCATACTTGACCGCTATCTTAGACAAACTATTTATGCGACTTTATTTTTTGTGGTGTTAGTATTGCTAGGTATTTGGAGTTTTCTGGATTTCATCCAAGAGCTGGCGAATATTAATGTCGGTAATTATAGTGTGGCTACGGCGATTATTTACGTTGGCATGTCTTTGCCAGGGCAAATCTACCAGTTTTTTCCCATTGCCGCGTTAATGGGCTGTTTATTAGGCTTAGGGCGTTTGGCGCACAGCAGTCAGTTAACGGTGATGCGTGCGGCAGGGGTATCGATTGCACGTTTGACTTGGTCCGTGGTTAAGGCTGCATTGTGGGTGGCATTAATTATGTTTGTGATTGGGCAGTGGTTTGCCCCTTTGCTAAAAAATAAGGCAGAGCAAATTAAAGCCCATGCTTTGGGTGCTAAATATAATCATCATGGCGGCCATCATATTTGGTTAAGACGTGGTAATCATTTTATTGATATTGCTAAAGTGGATTCAGGTAATCATATTACGGGGGTGCAAATTTATTCGTTTACTAATAAAAAATTATCTGCTATTACTCGGGCAGACTCAGGCAGTTATCATTATGGCCGTTGGTGGCTTAAGGAAGCTTATAGTACGTTATTTAAATCGGGACAACTGTTAGCAAAATATCAGCCGTTAGTGCCGTTAATGGTTACCTTGTCGCCACATTACTTGTCGGTATTAAATCAAGATGCTGGTCAGCAATCGGGGTTTGCATTATGGAAGAATATTCAATATCGTGAATTAAATGGTTTGGATGCCAAGCAATATCAACTCACTTTTTGGCAGCGTTTGGCGCAGCCGATTACGACATTAGTGTTAATTTGTTTAAGTATTCCATTTATGTTTGGCTCATTACGTATGACCAGCATGGGAACGCGTTTATTAATTGGCATTAGTGTGGGTTTTATTATTTATATGTTAAACCGAATTTTTGGACCGCTTACTGTGGTTTATAATTTCCCGCCGGTATTGGCGGCATTAATGCCAACAGTGTGTTTTCTATTAGCCTATTTGTTTTTATTAAAACGAATCCGTTAAACAAAAGAGATTAGCAAATGTCATCTACATCAAAAAAATTAACTTACGATAGTCTAAAGCCTTGGCTAATGTGGGCCTTGGGTG
>JAHZKQ010000265.1 GCA_022600315.1 Gammaproteobacteria bacterium | reverse complement strand
TGCCGCATACATTGCATCGTACCAAGCTTCCGGCTTTCTCTTTTCCCAACTCATTGATCTTACACACCATTATTCCGAATCCCTGCAGAGCTCATTCCATCCGAAAAGTATAGCTTAAATTGTTTAAATTGCTTAAATTAGTCCGCTTAGTTCAGGTGAAACAACCCTCTGATATGGTATATTACTAGTATCAGTGCTCAAATAGATAAAGGAGATCCGCCATGTCAATTAACCTACGCGGCCGTCATTTTCTAACCCTAGAGGACTTTTCCAGCCAAGAAATTGAATATTTACTCCAGCTGTCGTATGACCTTAAAGAAAAAAAACGCAGTGGCATTAAAGGCGATACCTTATTTGAAAAAAGCATTGTCTTAATATTCGATAAACCTTCAACCCGCACTCGCTGCGCTTTTGAGGTTGGCGCACACGATGAAGGCGCCAGCGTGACTTTTTTATCCGATAGTCATATGGGCCACAAGGAATCCATCGAAGATACCGCCAAAGTATTGGGCCGCATGTTTGACGGTATTGAGTTTCGCGGCTTTGATCATAAAATTGTGAAAACACTGGCTGACAATGCCGGTATTCCAGTATGGAATGGTTTAACCGATCAATATCATCCCACCCAAATTCTTGCTGACTTTTTAACAATTCGCGAAAAACTCAGCAAACCATTAAACAAAGTCAAACTGGTTTTTGCGGGCGATGCGCGTAATAACATGGGCAACTCATTAATGATTGGTGCCGCCAAAATGGGTATGCATTTTGTGGGACTTGCGCCTAAAAGTTTATTTCCGAATCCGGATTTAGTAAACAACATGCGTAAGGTGGCTAAAGAAACTGATGCCACAATCGATTTTAGCGATAACATTAATGACGCCGTTAAAGATGCTGATGTTATTTATACTGATGTCTGGGTCTCGATGGGTGAAGAAGATAAATTTGCCGAGCGCATAAAATGCCTATCACCTTACCAAGTTAATAAAGCCATGCTCGATAAAACTGGCAACCCAGATATTTTATTTATGCATTGTTTGCCTGCTTTTCATGACACCCATACTGAAGTCGGTCAAAAAATTGCAAAGCAATTTGGCTTAAAAGAGATGGAAGTCACCGATAAAGTATTTCGTAGCCGCCATTCTGTAGTTTTTGATCAGGCCGAAAATCGCTTACACACCATTAAGGCCGTGATGGTTGCCACAATCGGCAACTTATAAAATAGGAATAGACTATGCTAAACGTACAATCTGAAATTTTACCGCTAAAAAAAGTCATGCTGCACAGACCCGACGTATCATTGCGCCGACTGACCCCAAGAAATTGTCAGGATTATTTATTTGATGATGTGCTATGGCCAGAACGGGCTGGCGAAGAACATGATATGTTTGCCAATATTTTGCGTGATAATGGTGTTGAAGTGCATTTAATGACAGATCTATTGGCTGAAACCTTACAAAATGATACCGCCAAACAGTACCTGGTTAACAATATGCTATTACACAACTACCATGGCTCAGAAGTTGAAAACTTATTAAAACAATTTCTTGTGGAACTGGCTCCCGAGAAATTAACCGATTATTTGGTTGGTGGCTTAACCATAGAAGATATCGGGGACTATCCCATGGGGCTCGCAAAAAAAGTTTCGCGACCCCATGATTTTATTTTACCGCCGCTGCCAAATCATCTTTTTGCTCGAGATAATTCCTGCTGGATTGGTAATGGCGTATCGATTAATTCTATGGCTTTCCCTGCCCGTCAGGGTGAAACCATTAATATGGCCACTATTTATAAACATCACCCGATGTTTCAAGCCGAAGATTTTAATATCTGGTATGATGCCAGCGACATTACCCAGCCTATGCCTAGTATCGAAGGCGGTGATGTATTAGTCATTAGTAAAGATTGCATTTTAATTGGCTTAAGCCAACGCACCAAACCGCAATCCATTGAGGCTTTAGCAAAAAAATTATTTGCCAGCCAAACCGTTAAAAAAATCATCGCCGTTGAGTTACCTAAAGCCCGTGCCTCAATGCATTTAGACACGGTATTTACTATGCTAAACCATGATACGTTTTGCACTGCTTTTCCCGCCAATGAAATTCGCTCTTGGGCAATTACACCAGATGGCAAAGACAGTGAATTACTTATTGAGACACAAAAAGATTTTTTTACCAGTGTGGCAGAAGTTTTAGGACTTAAAAAATTAAACCTTATCCCCCCAGGCGGTGATCGCTTTACATTAAAGCGTGAACAGTGGACCGACGCTAGTAATTTACTCGCCATTCGCCCTGGCTTGGTTATTGGCTATGAATGCAATGTCGAAACCAATAAAAAACTACGTAAAGAAGGTATAGAAATTATCACCATCGCCGGTTCTGAATTAGGCCGTGGTCGGGGTGGCTCACGCTGCATGTCTTGCCCAATCTTACGGAGTGAATAATTATGTTGATTGTTATTGCCCTCGGCGGTAATGCCTTACTGCAGCGTGGCCAACCACTAGAAGCTAATTTACTCCGTGAAAATGTGGTAAAAGCTGCTACTGAAATTGCTAAAGTGGCTGAGCACCACGAGGTGGTGATCGTGCATGGTAATGGCCCACAGGTCGGTTTATTGGCTTTGCAGGCTGATGCCTATAAGAAAGTTCACCCTTACCCTCTGGATATTTTGGATGCCGAAAGTCAGGGCATGATTGGTTATTTATTACAGCAAGAAATTGGTAATCACACACAAACTAAATCGGCCGTCACATTATTAACCCAAGTTTTAGTTGACGCAAAAGACTCGGCATTTTCAGCCCCAACAAAATTTATTGGCCCCGTATATAATGAAACCGAAGCCAAAACCATTAAGCAACAACATGCGTGGATATTAAAAGCCGATGGAAAATATTTACGTCGCGTTGTAGCCTCACCAAAACCACAACATATTTGCGAACTAGAAATTATTGATTTATTACTTAAAGACAACGTGGTGATTGCCGGTGGCGGTGGCGGCATTCCTTGCATTAAAGAAGCAAATCATCATTTAAAGGGTGTTGAAGCGGTAATTGATAAAGATCTAACTGCCAGCTTAATGGCCATACAATTAAAAGCCGATGCCTTCGTTATTCTAACCGATGTCGATGCGGTTTATGAAAACTGGAATCAACCAAGCGCTAAACCCATCCAGCAAATTACTGCTGATGAGATTAACCAACAAAGCTTTCCCGCAGGCTCTATGCAACCTAAAATCACTGCCGTCTGTGAATTTACCAATGCTACCGGCTATAGCTCGATGATTGGTAATCTAAATCAACTCCAGGATATTCTAGCTGGCAAAGCGGGTACAAAAATTACTATATAATATTTATTTTCTGATCCTCACCTTCTTGCCCATTAACGCATAAACTTGGGCAATAGTGGCAAGGGTTAGGTTTGCCTCACCTTTAATGATATTGGAAACTTGGCTTGGGCTTTTACCCAGTTTGCGTACCAATTCATTAAAACCAATATCATTATCAGACATAAATCGCGCTACATCTTTGGCAATATCGTTTTGCAGCATTGAAAATATCTCAAATTCAATACGTGCCGCACGCTCGATTTGCTTGATCTCAGCTTGGTCTAAGCGTTTTTCAAGATATTTTTTGAAACTTTTTGCTTTCATGATGTCCCCCTCGGTACTTTTTCAATAAAGCTCTCGCTTCCTCTATATC
>JAHZKQ010000264.1 GCA_022600315.1 Gammaproteobacteria bacterium | reverse complement strand
CACCTACACTTTTAAAGCTTGAGACTTAACCTTCCTGCTGTCAACCTACTTGATCGCGGGATCTAGAAATTAAACCCGGCATAAAAACCTTACTTGATTTTATTATGTTTTTTAGATTCATGATTGCAAGGCGTGCTAACGAGCACGGCACTCTAATCTTCAATCAAGATTTTATTTTTCTTGGTTATAATAATCTAAAAACTTATACAGCGTTTCGCGATCTTGCATAGTGGCAATTAAATCTTTTTGAGTGCCAGTTTGTCGCAATGTGGTGTAAACACTCCACGCCGCTTGATTCATGGCACGCACCGCAGTAAATGGATAAAGCACCATTTTTATTCCTACTTGACGCAATTCATCAACGGTAAATAAAGGCGTTTTACCAAACTCGGTAATATTGGCTAATACCGGTACTGATAATTCATGACAAAACTGTCGATAATCCTCTAACGTTGTAACTGCCTCAGCGAAAATCGCATCAACACCTGCTGCCACATAAGCTTGGGCACGCGCAATTGCAGCTGCTAAACCTTCACTCGCTACTGCATCAGTGCGAGCAATAATATAAAAATCTGACTCGGTTTTTGCAGATACCGCAGCCATTACACGTGCCACCATTTCTTCTGTGCTTACTAAAGTTTTCCCGGGTCTATGGCCGCAACGTTTTTTTTCTACTTGATCTTCCATATGCACGGCCGCCACGCCGGCTTTTATCATGCTGCGAATCGTTCTTTCAATATCCACCGCATCACCAAAACCGGTATCAATATCAACCAATAACGGCAAATCACAAGCACTCACAATGCGCTCAACATCTGCTAATACATTTTCCAAGGTTGTTAAACCTAAATCCGGCAAGCCATAGGACATATTAGCACACGCACCACCCGATAAATAAATTGCCTTAAAACCAGCAGACTTGGCCATAATTGCGCAATAAGGATTAATGGTGCCAACAATTTGCAATGGGGTTTCCGCTGCTAATGCTTGCCGAAAACATTGCGCCGCTGATGACTTAGACATATTATTCCTCCATAACATCGCCAATTTCCGCTAAACTGTGCGGCTCGGTAAGGCGCTTTAATTGACTTAATAAATAATTATGAATATCACCAAAACCTTTATTACTCATAATAATGACATGATCATCGGCTTTTAGACTTGGCGTTAACTGATGCACAATCTCACTCACATTATCGTAAACGCGACACCGTCCGCCCAAAGATTGAATTAATTCACTTAAATCCCAATCAGTATCAGCATTAAATAAAATAATTTCATCGGCATCGCGCAAGGCATCGGCAATTACCGCACGATGCACGCCGCTACGCATCGTGTAAGAACCAAATTGTAACACCGCAATAATCCGCGCACTGCCCACTCGACGCCGCAAACCATTTAAGGTGCTAGCAATTGCCGTTGGGTGATGTGCGAAATCATCATAAACTGTAATGCCATTCACCACGCCACGAATTTCTAGGCGCCGTTTTACGCCGCTAAATTTATTTAATGCCGCAATCGCGTCCGCGCCAGTCACACCGACTTCATGCGCTGCCGCAATGGCCGCTAACGCGTTATTCATATTATGCTCACCAATTAAAGACCATTTCACTACGCCAACTTTTTGATCGCGATGCCAAACTTCAAATTGGCTATAGTCCTGATTAAAATCATTGGCGTGCCAAACGCCATTTTTACCAATTGGCTGACGCACTGACCAACAGCCTTGTTTTAAAACATCCGTTACATTGGTATCTTGCTCTGGATAAATAATTGCCCCACTGCCAGGCACAGTACGGATTAAATATTGAAACTGTTGTTTAAGTACTGTTAAGTTTGCAAAAATATCCGCATGATCAAACTCAAGATTATTAATCACTAAAGTCCGTGGCTTATAATGCATAAATTTCGATTGCTTATCAAAAAATGCTGTGTCGTATTCATCGGCTTCAATCACAAAATAACGTCCACCACCTAGATGTGCCGTAGCACTTAAGTTTTGCGGCATACCCCCAATTAAATAACCGGGTTCTAACCCAGCCGTCGTTAAAATCCAAGTCAACATACTGCTGGTCGTGGTTTTACCATGCGTCCCAGAAATAGCCAATACGTGACGCTCTGATAGTACTTGTTGGTAAAGCCAAGCTGGACCAGAAATAAAAGGAATGTTTTTATTTAACACATACTCAACTAATGGATTACCGCGCGACATCGCATTACCAATAATGACGCAATCCGGTAAAGGCGTTAAATGAGATTGATTATAGCCAGGCAATATTTCAATGCCAGCTTGCGCTAAGGCGGTGGACATAGGCGGGTAAATATTTTCATCACTACCACTGACCTTATGGCCTAATTGTTTAGCAATTAAAGCAACACCGCCCATAAAAGTGCCACAAATTCCAAGAATATGAATTCGCATAATTTTCTCCAATCAATCGCGTCTAAATTTCTAGCCTGACACAAAACCCCATGATATTATCCTCATTCTACAACACTTTATAGGTAGAACGGCATGGTGGCTAGAAATATCTTTTACGCACAATCAGGCGGCCCTACCGCTGTTATTAATGCTAGTGCTTGCGGTGTTATTCAAGCAGCCAATCAATGCAAGGATGTTGGCACTGTATTTGCCGGACATAATGGCATACTTGGTGCATTACGCGAAGAGCTGATTGATACCAGTTGTCTATCCGCTAATGCAATTGCCAGTCTAATGCATTGCCCTTCCAGCGCTTTTGGTAGCTGCCGTTACCGATTAAAACCTATGCAAGAAGATGATAGCGAATATCGACGCATTATTGAGGTTTTTCGCGCCCATAATATTGGCTATTTCTTTTATAATGGTGGTGGCGATTCTCAAGATACTACGCATAAAATTTCCCAAATGAGCCAGCAACTAAATTACCCTTTAACCTGTCTTGGGATTCCAAAAACCATCGACAATGATTTAGCGTTTACTGATAACTGTCCAGGCTTTGGTTCAGCCGCCAAATATATTGCCATTTCCACCAAAGAAGCTGCTACTGACATTAAAGTGATGTCAGCCACTTCCACTAAAGTCTTTGTGTTTGAAGTTATGGGACGACACACCGGCTGGTTAGCGGCGGCAGCAGGACTGGCAGCTGAAAATAAAGAGGATTCACCTTATTTATTACTTTTACCAGAAGTCATCTTTAATCATGA
This sequence comes from Gammaproteobacteria bacterium, assembly GCA_022600315.1. GTDB lineage: Bacteria > Pseudomonadota > Gammaproteobacteria > Coxiellales > Coxiellaceae > JAHZKQ01. The sequence goes on along the minus strand of JAHZKQ010000264.1, from coordinate 3,081 downwards.
AAAATTTCTCGAACAGGTTGCGGTCACAGTTAAAAAACACGGTTATTGCGTTACCGTAGTGTCTGAAGGCGTGCGTGATAAAGCCGGCAAACTATTGCATGAAAGCGAGAATAAAGATGCCTTTGGCCACGAACAATTAGGTGGTGTCGCGCCCGTTATTGCGCGCCTTATTAAACGCACATTAAACTATAAGGTGCACTGGGCGGTAGCTGATTATTTACAACGCTCAGCCAGACATATCGCCTCAAAGACTGATCTTGAACAAGCTTACGCCCTGGGTAAAGCTGCCGTAGAATTTGCAATCAACGGTAAAAATAATTTGATGTTAACCATAGAACGTAATCCTGACAGCCAAAATTATGCATGGCGCATCGGCGGTGTAGCTTTAAATCTAGTGGCAAACGTCGAAGCAAACATTCCCGCTGAATATATTCGTGAAGACGGCATGGGCATTACGGATGCCTGTCGCGATTATTTATTGCCACTTATCCAAGGCGAAGCTTACCCGCCTTATCAAAACGGCCTACCTTTTTACCCTGAACTTGAAAAAACACTGACCACTAAAAAATTAGTAGCATTCGCATAAATTACTTTGCAGTTGTTTTTTCAGCATAGGCGGTCTTTTCAAAATCGGAAAGCAATTTTGCTAATCTGGCGATATTAAGCGGTGTGTCTGCAAAACCGAGCCGACCAACAATCTCCTCTGCCAACCCTAAGTAGACTTGCTGAGATATTGTTTGAGCATCATCCTCGATCATCAGCCTAACCTATAAAAAAATGCTGACCTTATTGCCCGAACAGATAAGGCCAGCAGTGTCGTGATCGCATAACAATCACTGGAGGACGTCATAAGACGGAATCCATTCTAGGGTAATTCAATAGAAATAAATATGGGGAAAAATACCCATATTTATTTCTATTGGATTAATCTTAAGGAAATGTTAAAAAATAAGCAGATAAGATGGATCAAATAGTTGCTGGCTAGGTTATATTTTTTAGTGCAATATCAATAATAACTATCCAGCTCAGCTTGATTAACTTTTAAGGAATCACTACCGGCACTTTAACAATCCTGGCGTGTTTAAGATCCCAGGGCCTGGCATAAACTAATATCACTCGGGTAATTCGTGGCACATCGAAAGCGTCCTCGTCAACTTGAAAAGTCCAAACCATTTTCCCCGGTGCGCCTACCAATTCACTTTTTGGCGGCAGATACTTAGCACTTTCTGGATCCACTAGCTTATGATCATAACCCAATAAATACCACGAATAGCCAGTGGTCGCGTTGGAGGCTAAAGTAATTTTAAATTCTTGCTGGCCACGCTTTAAAACTACAGAATTTGTCAATTTTTTGGTCTGGGCTTTTTTCTTAACTGGACTGGCAAAAGCCGGCACCAATACTAGACTGCCGACAATAAACAATACCAAGGCAATTAAACGAAACAATTGCATAATTTCCCTCCTAAAACAACAACCATATCCATGAAACTTTAGACAGCCTAACACAATATAACAAGCCTTAACTCACTTGCTGAAATTTTTTTTTTACTATAGAGTAGGCAACCTTGGATGCTATATGAATCTTAACAAGGACGACGGGGCCACATGTCAAAAAAATCTCCAATTGCAATCGTTGGTGTTAGCGCACTCTTTCCCAGCTCAAATGACGCAACACAGTTCTGGCAACATATTGTTAATGGTAAAGACCTTACCTCGAAAGTTCCTACCGATTACTGGTTAACTGAAGACTATTATGACTCAAACCCGAGTGCAGAGGACAAAACCTACTCAAAACGTGGTGCATTCCTTGATGGCATTGATTTTAATTGTAGTGAATTTGGCATTCTGCCCAATAGTGCCGAAGCCACCGATACCTCACAACTTTTAGCCTTGATTGCTGCCAAGCACGTACTCGCAGACATTACCAAACAACATTTTCAAGAAATCGACTTAGCAAAAGCCAGTATTATCCTTGGCGCTACTGGCGCCCAAGAATTAATGTTAACCGCAGCAGCGCGCCTTGATCGACCACTTTGGTTACAAGGTTTAAGAGAACATGGAATTGCAGAAAATAAAGCCCAAAAAATTTGCGATGCAATTGCTAAACGCTATACACCTTGGCAAGAAAGCACTTTTCCTGGATTACTTGGCAACGTGATTGCCGGACGCATTGCTAATCGATTCGATCTTGGTGGCAGCAATTGTGTTGTCGATGCCGCCTGCGCCAGCTCATTGGCCGCTTGTAAAATGGGTATCAGTGAATTACAACTCGGTGATTCTGACCTGGTCATTACCGGTGGCGTTGACACCATGCAAAATATCTCCATGTATATGTGTTTTAGTAAAACGCCCGCACTTTCCAAAACCGATGATTGCCGACCTTTCTCTGACAAAGCGGACGGCACGCTACTAGGTGAAGGTCTATGCTTTATTGCAATGAAAAGACTCGCCGATGCTAAACGCGACAATAATTATATTTATGCAGTAATTCACGGTATTGGCGCCTCTTCAGATGGCAAAGGCAAAAGTGTTTATGCCCCCGCATCAGAAGGACAAGCCCATGCCTTAGCAAATGCCTATGAAAATGCAAACTACTCGCCCACAACTGTTGAGTTAGTTGAAGCCCATGGCACTGGTACGATTGCTGGTGATGCTGCTGAATTTGAAGGCTTACGCAGTGTATTTTGCGCTGCAAAGCATGACGATAAATTATCTAATTGGTGTGCACTTGGTTCAATTAAATCACAAATCGGCCACACTAAAAGCACTGCGGGTGCCGCCGGTTTGTTTAAAGCCGTTATGGCACTTAACCATAAAATTTTACCACCCACTATTAAAGTAGATAAACCTAATCCTGCACTTAATATTGAACAAAGTCCTTTTTACTTAAATGCCAAAGCACGCCCCTGGATAAGAGACAATAAACATCCACGACGTGCATCTGTAAGCGCATTTGGGTTTGGCGGCAGCAACTTTCATGTCACACTGGAAGAATATCAAAATAAAACACCACAAAAATTACGCTACCGCACTTTGCCAAGCGAATTATTTATTTTTCATGCCAGCTCTGCCGCTGATATT
>JAHZKQ010000263.1 GCA_022600315.1 Gammaproteobacteria bacterium | reverse complement strand
GTAAAATAAAATCTTTTATTTCTTCAACCAAATCTTCTTCACTCGTCTCATAATTATCATCGACAATGTCTTGAATAATACTTCCTATGGCCTGCTGAAATAAGCCTTCCTCTAACCATTTGACAATATTTTCAGGCCAATTTTCAAAGGCTGCTGCAAATTTTTCCGTCTTATGCTTTGGCAGAATTTCTTGCTTTTCTGTTTCATATCTCCCACGCCAACTGCCATCCTCAGAAAAACCCTGCTTCCATAACTGTCCGCCAAGCTGATGAACAAAGCTCAAGATATCTTTATCACTCACTTTGACTTCTTTTTGCTTGCTTTCCGCTCTTTTCATAACCCCCAATCCATTAATTAACTTCCCGAATTATAGCGCAACCTTAAAATCCCCACCTTAAGAAAAACTTAAATTAAGCAGCATTCAACAAATCAAACCAATTTATCACTAAACACCGCCTCAACGCCCCAGGTGAATAATTCTTCGGCGCGTTTTAAATCATTAACCGTATAAGCCAATACCAGAAAATTGGCTTGCTTTAACTTTTTCACTCGCTTTTCAGTAAGGCATCGATGGTTTAAATGCACCGATAAACAATCAAGCTTTTTTAAATTTGCTATTAATCGCCAAGACCAGTGATCTTGAATTAAACCCATCGATAGCTGCGGGGCAACCTGCTTTACGGCAACTAAATTAGCTTTAACACCGCTAGAAACTAACACCTTAGAAAGATCGTCCGGCCAATATTGATCAAGAATCATGGCGACACATTCAGCCGCTAATCGTGCATCGCAAGCTGGGGTTTTTAACTCGATATTCATCCCCATATTCAATTCAGCAATTAACTTTACATATTCAATTAACGTTGGAACTTTCTCACCTGCAAATTTTGCATCAAACCAACTGCCGGCATCTAAGGTTTTTAATTTTTCTAAACTGATTTGATTAACGAAGCCTTCTCTATCTGTAGTACGCTTTAAATTATAGTCATGCATAATAACTGGCACTTGATCGCCGCTCAACTGCACATCAAATTCAACCCATTTAGCACCTAACTCGGCAGCTTTTTGCAAAGCGATTAAAGTGTTTTCTGGTGCCACTGCACTGGCGCCCCGATGAGCAATAAATTTCGCAAGTTCGATCATTAATTGTTTACTCCGTCTTTATTGATTGCAACTGCTATATTATGCGCAACTGCAAAAACCTTAGCCAAAAATTGTGTAATTATTAACGTCAAATCCCTTAATAAAAATACCCTTACATATTGCTTTAAAGCCTGCTAAGATTGGGCCGAGTTTTTTTGAGGGATTATACTATGTTAGTTGCCAATCCGCGCCTTAAGGACGTCTCCATGAATATGATAAAAAAAACACCTAGCCCACACCGCTACCAAGCCTTAATGCGCTATGCACGCATCCTAGGCTATGGCGAAATACATACCAAAATTGATCCAGAATCTGGACTGTTTGGTATTATTGCTATTCACAATACCAGTCTTGGGCCTGCCATTGGCGGCTGTCGTTTTTTAGAATACGATTCCAGTGAGCATGCCTTAAAAGATGTATTGCGTCTAGCTTATATGATGACCTTGAAGGCCGCAGTGAGTGACCTACCGCATGGTGGTGCAAAATCAGTCATCTTTAAGCCCAAGGTGATTCCTGATCGCGCTGCTCTATTTCGCTCCTTTGGTAATTTTGTTCATGAAATGAATGGTCGTTATATCGTTGCGATTGATGTTAACACCAGCACTAGCGATATGAATATCATTGCCGAACAAACACCTTATGTCATTGGGGCTACCACACTAAGTAATGTACAAGGTGATCCAGCACTGCATACCGCGCAAGGTGTGTTACGCGGCATTGAAGCGGCTGTACAATTTCAATTAAATAAAACCGATTTAAATGGTGTGCATGTCGCCGTGCAAGGCGCCGGCAAAGTGGGCTCAGATCTAGTCCGCCAACTTATCGAAAAAGGTGCGCGAGTCACCGTATCCGATTTCAAAGCAGAATCTGCAGAGAAACTACGCGAACAATATGGCGTTGAGACCGTGCACCATGAAAAGATTTATGATGTGGCTTGCGACGTGTTTTCACCTTGCGCCCTCGGCGGAACGATTAATTTAGACACTTTAAACCGCTTAAAAACAACTATTGTTGCCGGCTCAGCCAATAATCAATTGGCACATAATAAATATGGCCGCATTATGCATGACAAAGGTATTTTGTATGCGCCAGATTATGTAATTAATGCTGGTGGTTTAATTAACGCTGCCATGGTTTATGATTTTGCAGATCCAGACCTTGCCAACCGAAAAATTGACACCATTAGCGATATCTTATTAAATATTTTTAAACGTTCAAAACAGGAAAATATTGCCACTAATAAAGTGGCGGAATTAATCGCGATCGAACGTTTAAAACAAGCCAATCAACCATCAACTAGTTAAAAAATTATTATGTCAAATTCAATCATTGCAGAATTTAAAATTCCGTACGTGCAATATCTCAACGAGAAAAGCACCTTAACTCAGAAACTACCAAAGTTTGCTGATGAAAAAACTTTACAGTTTCTTTACTACCAAATGCACTTAGCTCGCGCACTGGATGAAAAAGCCATTAATTTACAACGCACCGGTCGCATGGGTACTTATCCTGCTACAATTGGCCAAGAAGCCATTGGTGCAGGCATTGGTTATGCCCTTAAAAAAGACGATGTATTTTGCCCTTATTACCGCGACCAACCGATCTTATTGCAACACAGCATGAGCGCTAAAGATATTTTAACCTTATGGGGTGGCGATGAGCGTGGTAATGATTACAGTAAAGGTAGCGATGATATGCCTATTTGCGTGCCCATCGCCACGCAATGTTTACACGCCGCTGGCATTGCCTATGCAATCAAATATCGCAAACAAAAACGTGCGGTATTAGTAACCTTAGGTGATGGCGCAACTTCTAAAGGCGATTTTTATGAAACTGTGAACTTAGCTGGGGCCTGGGATCTACCTTTGGTTATTGTCATTAATAATAACCAATGGGCAATTTCAGTTTCACGCAAAGCGCAATCACACTGCAAAACTCTAGCGCAAAAAGCCATTGCTGGTGGCCTAGAGGCTACCCAAATTGATGGCAACGATATTATTGCCGTCCATGAAACCGTCGCTAATGCACTGGAAAAAGCTCGCCAGGGTAAAGGCGCCAGCGTTATCGAAATGATGACCTATCGCTTATGCGATCATACTACTGCCGATGATGCCAGCCGTTATCAGCCTGAAAAAGATGTTCAACACGCTTGGGACATCGAACCAATTAACCGCTTAAGAAAATACTTAGAATCCATCAACACTTGGTCCGAACAACAAGAAAATGAATTAAAATTAAAAGTCACCGCTGAAATTGATCAAGCAGTAGAAGAATATTTTGCCACTGCAAAACAATCCAATACCAGTATCATGGATTACCTTTATGAAACTTTACCTGAAGCCTTACTTGATCAATACGATGAAATTCGAGGTTTATCATGAGTGAAATTACTTTAGTCGAAGCGGTCACTCAAGCACTCGCTTATGAAATGAATCAAGATAAAGACGTGATTGTCTTTGGCGAAGACGTGGCCGGTAATGGCGGCGTGTTTCGCACCACCCAAGGTTTATTTGAAAAATTTGGTCCGGCGCGCGTGCTCGATACACCACTGGCTGAAACCATGATTTCTGGGATTGCCGTTGGCATGGCAACCCAAGGTTTAAAACCGGTGGCTGAATTTCAATTTATGGGATTTATTTACGCGGGCTTTGATCATATTATTAGTCACGCTGCGCGCATGCGCAATCGCACCCGCGGTCGATTAACTTGCCCGATTGTTTATCGCGCGCCCTATGGCGGCGGTATTCATGCGCCAGAACATCATTCAGAAAGCACCGAAGCTTTATTTGCGCATATTCCAGGGTTACGCGTAGTGATTCCTAGCTCACCGATTCGTGCTTACGGTTTGTTGTTGGCTGCGATTCGCGATCCTGATCCGGTGATTTTCTTAGAACCGAAACGCATTTATCGTTTAGTTAAACAAGACGTTCCGGATAATGGCGAAGCCTTACCTTTGGATCAAGCTTTTATTTTACGTAGTGGCGCCGATGTGACTTTAATCTCTTGGGGCGCGATGTTAATTGAAACCATGCAAGCCGCACAACAACTCGCCGAACAAAATATTCACGCCGAAGTGATTGATGTCGCCACCATTAAGCCACTCGATATGAACACGATTCTGGAATCGGTAGAAAAAACCGGTCGCTGCGTAATTATTCATGAAGCAGCGCGTTGCTGTGGCGTCGGCGCTGAAATTGCCGCGAATATTGCTGAATTTGGTTTAGAGTCTTTAGTGGCACCAATTCAACGCGTCACAGGTTTTGACACCATAATGCCACTGGCTAAACTTGAAAAACTTTACCTGCCAAACATTCAACGAATTGCAACGGCAGTTCATACTGTGATGGAGTATTCATGAGCGTATTTAAATTACCCGAT
>JAHZKQ010000262.1 GCA_022600315.1 Gammaproteobacteria bacterium | reverse complement strand
TATCAGGATCTTTGTCGCTATTCATGTTGATTGATTTTTGATCTTTCTCGAATAAAACTCGAACTCTATTGAGATTTAAATAATTGGGTATGCTAAAAACGCTGATGTAACAGCTTAGATTGAAGAGCTGACAATCTTCATCTGAAAAGGTCATCCCTCTTGTCGATGAATGTAACCCATCAGCCGCCATCACCAGGTCATAACATTCGATATGGCCATCCTTAAAAGTCACTTCGACAGACTGATCCTTTTGCGTAAGGCTTGTTATTTCTGTATCCAAATGGCACGGCTCTTCGGGGATAGCTTGTAACAAAATATTAACTAAATCACCGCGAACGATCTCGACATCCTCGCCTTCTCTGAAGCTCGCTTTTTCACCATATTCCTCTGATAGCGTTTGACCGTCAGCATCCACATAGCGCGTTGACAATAGCGACGTGCGTTTTGCATATATATCATCATATATACCCATTTTTTTGACAATTTCTACCGCAATGCCGCCAATGTCTATGGCGTATCCCCCTGTTCTTAGTTGTTTGCTTCTTTCTATTAGGGTTGGATTGAAACCATATTTTTTTAGCCAGTAGCACATCGTAGGTCCGGCTATGCCAGCGCCTATGATGAGTATTTTGCGGTTGTGATTCATACTGGTTACCTCTATGTTAGGATAAAAACTTTACACAAGAAGGCATTGAAATTTTGGCTTCAATCCCCGTAAAAGACAGCTTGCCTGTGGATCCATCAATTTTTAAAGTCACAATGTTATTGTCAGTTTCATTCGCTACCAGTAAAAATTTGTTATTGGGTGTGATGGCAATATTGCGAGGGTGGTCGCCGCCACAGGGGTGGTGTTGTATGACTTTTAATTCCCCGTTTTGTTGATCTATGGAACATACCACGATACTGTTGTCACCTCTATTGCTGCCATAAAGAAATCGGCCACATTCTAAAACATGAATATCGGCACAGAGGTTGTCTCCTGTAAATCCTTCTGGACGTGTGGGTGCAGTGTTAATTTCATTTAGCTCTCCGCTTTCATCGTTAATAGTGTAAGAGGTGATAGTACAATTCAACTCATTTATAACGTAAAGCCATGGTTTTGAAGGGTGCCATGTCATATGCCTTGGTCCAGCACCGGGAGCGGATTCTACAGAAGCAGGTGTTGCGGGTGTTAGCTTTCCATTGCCGTCATAATTAAATATCCATACTTTATCAGATCCTAAATCACAAATGTATACGTGACGCCCATTGGGAGAAACATTAAAGCTATGGGGATGAGCTGCTTCTTGTCTAAACTCGTTTGGTCCTTTGCCCTGGAATTTAATTTCACAGGAAGGCTCTCCCAGACTACCATCCTCCTGTATTGGGTAAACGACAATGTTGCCTCCCATGTAATTTGATACACCCAGGTGTTTTTGGTCCTTCATTACTGACATGTGGCAGGGAGCTCCCCCAAGGGAAGACTGAATTCCTTTCCCAGAAAGCTGGCCATCGACCTGAATTTCAAAGCAACTCACAGCACCATTTTTGGTGTTTTCATAGTGAGTTGACTCATTGACAGCATAAAGATGAGTCTTTTTGGAGTTGATAGCTAAAAAAGCGGGACTTTCAGTTTCCACAGCCAGGCCAAGAGGCTCTAACGTGCCGGTGTCTTGATCCAAGTTAAATTGATATACACCCAGGGATCCACCTATATTTGTATAAGTACCGACGTATACTCTCATGTAAATTTCCTTTTAGCATATTCAAATATGATGGAGCCTCATTTAGGGTATCTGCGCAACGCATACAGAAAAAATATGACGGATACGATGCAAATGCCCACATAAACAGATGGCATCATCAGCGGATTTTTTGTTGGTAGTAGTGTCAAAATATACGTTGCCAGTAGGGCGACTAACATCGTAATAAAACTCATGACTGCTGAGCCTGTTGCCTTGTCTTCAAATTCCATTAATGCCATGACGGTTGCTACACTGTAGGTCATCGGCAATCCAATCATGATAAAGAAAATAGGGATAATAAAGGTATAGATATTGATAGCGTGAAATACAAAGCAAATAAACATTAAGGCACTGCCGATAATCACACTAACATATCCCATTGTGAGCACTGTATACCCTGTGTATTTTTTATTTAAGTGTCCACCGGATATTGCTCCAATAAATTGTCCGCAATAGGGGATTAATAACACGATTCCATAAATGGCGGGAGATAAGCCTAGTTTATCGATACCAATAAACGGCGCCGCACTAGCTGTCACATAAATAAATGCGGTCATAATACCGTATATCAATGAAAATATAATTAAGCGCCGACAGCCAAATGCAGATAAAAACGTTTGAATCAGAGGCTTTATTTTTAGTGCGTGTAGATCTTTATTCATTAAAGTTTCAGGCAGTCGCCAGGTGGCGAAGAATATGACAAAGCCATAGCCTAAATAAAAATAAAAGCAATCAATCCAGCTGAAGTGACTGGTAATGAAGCCACCAACTAGAATGGCTAACGCTGGCATAAAGGCATAAGCCAGCACGGTATAGCTGACCACTGGGCGTGCTTGGTGTGGGTGATAAAAATCATTTACGATGGTAAAAGTGATAATCATACCTACGCTGGCGCCCAGTGCCATGAATAAACGGCCGATTAAAATAATCGGCATAGAATGCGCATAAATACCGATTAAACATAACGCGCAGCTTAAAAAATACAGCGTTAAACCAATATAGACGGCAATTTTTCTACCATAACGATTGGCAAATGGAGAATAAATTAGTTGGCCTAAGGCATAACCGACAACAAAGAGGGTGATAACCTGTTGTGCATAGCCATTTGTAATATGAAAGGAATCACTGATTGCTGGTAAGGCGGGGCTGACTAATACAGTGGCCACTGAAGGAAAGCTGATTAATAAAATTAAATACAGCAAATTCGGTTTTTTTGTGTTTAACCGATATTCCATCAGGGTGGCTCCAATTGACTTCGACCTAATAGGTTTCAGTCTAGCAAATGTACTCCTCGCACGATACAAAAAACATCAACAAGCCCTGTGTTTTGACAGCTTGAGGTTGGGTATATAGCATGCTATAAAACTAGAATTATAGGTTTATATTTCGACATGAGTAGACTGCCAGGTTTAGAGAAAAGTTTGTTACATTATGTGGAGGCAATTGTTGC
>JAHZKQ010000029.1 GCA_022600315.1 Gammaproteobacteria bacterium | reverse complement strand
CGCTAAAAAAATCACTCAATTGAATGCTCGGTAAAGCTAATGCAAGCGAATAAGGGATCTTCGTGTGATTAATATTAAAGTTTTCCATAAATAAAGCCAAGCTATAGCAAGCCCTCACAAAGTTAAATCGTGGAAGGTATTGCGACTGAGATAGCACGATTAAATAATCACTAAGCGGTTTATAAAGTCTCTCAACCAAACGAGTATCAACACAGCCATGCGACTTAAAAGCATGCAACAAACCAGGAATGAACTGAGGGTTTCTCTGATAAAGATCAAATACAGCAGCGCTAGTTAATAGTGTCGTAATAATTTGTGCATTTTGAGGATCTGCATTCAGACTATTTTTGGTAGCAGTGAAACTGGATTCCAATAAAAATTTCCTGATCGTAGATAACTGTTCATGAGTAGGTTTCATCAATTGTATTATTTGCGATGATAAGAATTTATTTTGGGCCAATAAATCAGCTAAATGAACTTCAGGCAATGGGAATTGTTGCGCTTCACTTACAAGCTGTACGTTCCAGGCTTTTAATTGTTGTGCTTGCTCAAACAGCTTTTTTTCTTGCTGCAATTTTTCGGCCATAGTCTGTGTTTTTTCCGCTAACTGCTGCGCTTGATTCAATCGTTGTTCGAAGTTCCCTGTCCCTAATCTTGGTCCCTTACCCCTGTGCTTTCTTTTTGTTACTCTTGACATTGCCTTCAACCTTTTAAAGTTTATAATGCCTAACATAATACCATTATATTATTAATGAAATATTAACACTCAATAATTAAAGCATAGAAATAAATAAGGGCTTAGACCGCTTATTTCTTAAAGAAATATTAACTTTCCACATATCTGGACTGGCACAGCCGCCACAAAAAAAGGTGTATCACTTATAAATTACTAGCTAACTAGCAGAGCTCATCATAGTGACGCTAGCTGAATCTTCTCTTGAAGCACATAATTGTTGCTCCAAGAACGTAAGCGCTCCGTCTTCGCGCTAACCTATTTTAAAGGAGTAATACCGGGTGATTTCTCTTGTGCAGACCGCGTGTTTGAGTAATTATCAGTTTGGTTTGAAGATTATAATGAAAACATACCGCACAACGGCTTGAAAATGATGTCGCCTAGGCAGTATATTTGCAATCGCAGCTGCGCTGATTAAACGGATCTGTTTTGTAGGGGCAACTCCAAGTTGGGTAACCTTTGCAGCAATGATGGAGAAAAATTTATGATTTTGTTAATCGATAATTATGATTCTTTTGTTTATAACCTAGCGCGCTATATTCGTGAGTTAGGTTTTGAAACCTTAGTTAAACGTAATGATGAAATTAATTTAGCTGAGATTAATGATTTAAATCCCAGCCATATTATTTTATCACCTGGACCTTGCATGCCTAATAAAGCTGGGATTTGTTTAGAGCTCGTTAAAACTTATGCAAGTTCTATTCCAATATTAGGTGTATGTTTAGGGCACCAAGCCATCGCCCAAGCATTCGGTGCCAGTATTATTAAAGCCAAAGCACCACGCCATGGTAAAACCAGTTTAATTCAACACAATGGTAAAGGAATCTTTGCAGGGGTAGAAAATCCTTTTCAGGCTGCGCGTTATCATTCTTTAATTGTCGATAAAAATAGCTTGCCTAATGAATTTGAGATTACCGCACAAACGCAGACAAAAGAAATCATGGCAATCAGGCATAGTGATTATCCATTAGTAGGTGTGCAGTTTCATCCGGAGTCGGTGTTAACCAAACACGGATATGATTTGTTAAAAAATTTTGTTAAAGATGAGCTGGAAGATCAATATATTGCTATTCAGCGTTTAGAGCAGCCTCATAAATACTACTCATTAGATGAGGTGGAGAAAGAGTTTGGTTTGGGCGATTAAAGCTTGAAGAGAGAAACGAGCTCTCCCGCAGGGGCTAACCAGAGTAGTTAGGGTCCGATGTCTGCGGGAGCGTTGCTGGTCTAGCAACCTAGTCCTTTAGGATAAAGATGGGAGTTCGTGAGAGTTATTATCTTGTTGTGCTTGAGAACCGATTGGTTGTGGCTTGCCACCAAACATACTGGCAGCCGAGTTAACCAATGCAACACGAGTCGCATTGAACTCGCCCGCTTTTTCAAGATATTTATTAGCATCAGCTTGTTCAGCATTTAGAACGGCTAAATCAAGTCCGGCAATGGCGTTAGATTGGGCCGTAAATTGTTTTGCTTGTTGGGCTTCAATTTGTGTGGCCAGCGCAGCTGATTGCGCAAGATCTAAGACGTCGATATTGCGGCTGCTACTTTGTGAGAATTGTTTTGCTTGCTGGGCTTCAGCTCGTTTAGCCGCTTCGGCAAAGATGCCATGGGTTAGCGTCAGTTCAGCTAATTTGCTAGTTGTCTGTTGCAATCTCAGGCTGTCATAAGCCTCTTTATCGTTGGTCAATTTAGCTAAAGTTACCATGATAAAACCTCTCTTTGAAATCATGAAAAATGTTCATTAAGGCCAATATACCACCGTAATATTAAGGTATTCTTAAATCAGCAGCCAAAACGGCAACTTAATCGCGAAAATTATCGAATTGTAGGGGAAGCTCTAGCTCTTTGGCCTGCAAAAAGCCGATAACTTCCTGTAAATCATCGCGCTTTTTACCGGTGACCCGCACCTGCTCGCCTTGGATGCTGGCCTGGACCTTGTATTTTTCAGCCTTAATGAGCTTGACGATCTTTTTCGCCATTTCTTTTTCAATGCCCTGCTTGAGTTTGATCACTTGAGTGGCAGATTTATGTTGAATAACAGGGTCTTGCGGATTGAGGTGCTTCAAATCAACGCTGCGTTTAGCAAGCTTTTTCATTAGCATATCGCGCATCTGTTGGAGCTGAAAATCGGTCTCGGCTTTCAGGGTAATATCATCTTTTCTAGCGTATTCAAATTTGGCATCAGCGCCGCGAAAATCGAACCGGGTGGAAACTTCCCGGTTCGCTTGATCGACTGCATTAGTCACTTCGTGGGCGTCGAGTTCACAAACAATATCAAATGAAGGCATGGCTTACTCCCATTAAAATGAGCGAAAAGCTTACCAAATCATTGCGTTGAGCGCTAATGATTTACCTAGTTGAGCTGGGAGTGGTTGCAGAGTGTACATTTTGTGCTTAAGAGTGGTACAATGTGGTTGAAAGTGGGAGAAAATGGAATGACGACAACTGAGGTCACAACAACGGCAACGCAAACCCCGATGATGTTTAGTGGGTTAACGGCGGCCAGTGTCGACCCTAAGGGACGCATTACCATTCCAGCCCAGTATCGCGACAGGGTCTTGGATCAAGAACAAGGCCATTTGGTGCTGACCATCGATACCGAAGATCGGTGCCTACTGTTATATCCCCTCTCTCAATGGCAGAGCATTTTACAAAAGCTTGAGCAATTACCAACTTTTCATCGCCCCACCAGACGAATTAAACGTCTTCTAATTGGGCACGCTGTGGAAATGGAATTGGATCGCCAAGGGCGAGTATTATTACCCCAACTTTTGCGCGAATACGCCGGTTTAGAAAAAACCGTGATGCTAGTTGGGCAAGGTAAAAAGTTTGAATTGTGGGGTGAAACCCAGTGGAATATGGGACGTGACAGTTGGTTAGCAGAGGATTTAAGTGGCGGTGAAGAACCGGTACCACCCGAATTAATGACACTAACACTATAATGACAACTGCACATAAACCCGTGTTGCTTGCTGAAGCAATGGCAGGATTAGCCATTAAACCGCAAGGAATTTATGTTGATGCCACCTTTGGACGTGGTGGCCACAGCAAAGAAATGATAGAGCACCTAGGACCAAGCGGCCGGTTGCTGGCCTTTGATAAGGATCCGGCCGCTATTTTGGTAGCAGAGCAAGAATTAGGGAGTGATTCACGATTTGAAATTCAGCATGCTTCATTTGCCGAATTGAAAAATCAAATTGAAAAGCGAGGACTTTTAGGCCAGGTGAATGGCGTACTAATGGATTTAGGCGTGTCATCACCCCAGTTAGACCAGGCCGAACGGGGTTTTAGCTTTACCAAGGAAGGACCGTTGGATATGCGGATGAATCCACAACAAGGCGTAACGGCAGCCCACTGGTTAAACTCAGCAGATGTTGAAGAAGTTAGCCGAGTGTTGCGCGAATATGGCGAAGAGCGTCATGCCTGGCGCATTGCTAATGCCATTGTAGATCAACGCCAAACTAAACCATTTAAAACTACGCAAGATTTAGTTGAATTAATTAATCGAGTCAGTCCAACTCGCGAACAGTCTAAGCACCCAGCGACGCGAAGTTTCCAGGCGATTCGAATTCATATCAATAGGGAGTTGGATGAGCTTAAGGCTTGTCTTTTACAGTGCCTCGCTGTGCTGGCAGAGGGTGGACGTCTGTGTGTCATTAGCTTTCATTCGTTGGAAGATAGAATTGTGAAGCAATTTATCCACCAGCACGCCACTGATACGCAGTATCCACCCGACTTGCCAGTTAAAGCTAACGAGTTAACAATGCCATTGCAAAAGGTTGGTAAATTAATTCGGCCGAGTGTGGCTGAAGTTAATGCTAATCCACGTGCTCGTAGTGCACGCTTGCGCATTGCGGAGAGAATTACATGAACACCATGACAGATACTTTAAGCTATATGCGCGCTAAACGGGCTCCAGCAAAAACGCGTATTTCTATTTCACGCGTAGCGATCGCGTTAGTTGGCATAGGTATTTTATTGTCGGCCTTGGGCGTGGTTTATATGAAAGACTTAAACCGGCGGCTCTTTATCCAATATCAAACTTTATTGCAGCAACGTTCACAGTATCAAACCCAGTGGGGGAAATTACTGCTTGAGCAAAGTACTTGGTCAACTCAAGCCAGTGTGCAAAATTATGCGACCAAACATTTGAACATGGTTATGCCAAAATCAAATAACGTTGTGATGGTTGAGCAAGACTCACAAACTCGTTATAGTGCGAAGTTGTCAAGCGCACCAAAAGTTTTGGCAATGAATAGTCTTGGAAATATTAAATAGCGATAAGCAAGGTGCGAGCATGTATCTAGATAGCAAAATGGTGACTAAAAGCTATGGAAAAAATACGGCAATATCGTTGGCGCCTGGCTCTGGTTATTTTCCTTTTTGGTGCCGTGGTATTTGGGATAATCTGGCGCTTGATCGATTTGAGCATTCTCAATCGTTCATTTTTACTTACTCAAAGTAAGGCGCGTATCCTCCGAAAAGTCAGCATTCCAAGTTCTCGCGGCATCATCACTGATCGCTTAGGTTATCCGTTAGCAGTGAGTACACCGGTGGTGTCAGTGTGGGCTAACCCCAAAGAATTTGCCGCCAATTATCATCAACTGATTAAACTACATGAATTACTGCATCTTTCTGTGCATTATATTCAGCGCCGCACGCGTAAAAAAGCTGAGCGAGAATTTATCTATCTAAAGCGTCGTATTCCGCCAAGCTTGGGCGAAAAAATAAAGGCTTTAAAGATCCCAGGCATCTATTTGCAACGTGAATATAAACGTTATTATCCAACGGGAGAAGTCGCGGCTCAAGTTTTAGGGCGGACTAATGTTGATGACCAAGGTCAAGAAGGTTTAGAGCTTGGGTTTAATTATTGGTTGCGTGGCTCGCCGGGTAAAAAAGAAGTATTGAAAGATCGGCTTGGGCATGTGATTGCCGATATTGCATTATTAAAAAAGCCTACCCAGGGGCATAATTTAGTTTTAAGCATTGACCACCGGATTCAATATTTAGCTTATCGTGCTTTAAAAGCTACCGTAACGCGTTATCATGCCAAGGCCGGTTCGGTAATTGTCTTGGATGCCAAAACGGGTGAAGTTTTAGCGATGGTTAATCAACCATCTTATAACCCTAATCAACCGCCACGACATCATAATGATGCATTTCGTAATCGTGCAGTGACCGATTCATTTGAGCCAGGCTCTACCATGAAACCATTTACCATTTCATTTGCTTTGGAAAGTGGTGTATATCATCCGAGTAGCACGATTAATACTGCGCCGGGACGCATGTGGGTGGGTGGTTATTTAATTAAAGATGATGGTTTGAACTATGGTGTATTAACTTTGCAAGGAATCTTGCAAAAATCGAGTAATATTGGTGCGGCTAAAATTATGTTGTCATTGCAACCGCAAAACTTTTGGCACTTATTAAAGGATTTTGGTTTTGGTCATCGCAGCCAAAGTGGTTTTCCGGGTGAAGTTGCAGGAAGTTTGGTGCCACGTAAAAACTGGTACCCCAGTGTGGTGGCGGCTTTAGCTTATGGTTATGGGGTGGCGACGACAACTTTGCAATTAGCGCATGCTTATATGGTATTGGCAGATGGTGGCATGAAATTACCTTTAAGTTTTTTAAAGCTTGATAAAGCACCGACTGGATTTCGAATCTTAAAGCAAAAAATTGCTGATGAAGTGCTGGATATGTTGGAAGCAGTTGTGCAGCGTGGTGGTACAGGTACGCGGGCACGCGTTAAAGCCTACCATGTCGCTGGAAAAACAGGGACAGCTTATATTGCCGGTAAAAAAGGTTATGATAAAACTAAACACATTGCATCGTTTGTTGGCATTGCGCCGGTAACTGATCCACGCCTGGTGGTGGCGGTGGTGATTCGTGAACCGAAAGATAATCATTATGGTGGTGTAGTAGCAGCGCCGGTTTTTGCGCGCGTTATGAGCGGTAGTTTGCGTTTATTAAATATCGCGCCGGATGATTTGCAGGATAAGTAAAATTCAATGACTGAAATTTCTTTACAACAATTATTAACAGCAAGCATTAATATTAATATTAATATTAATGTTGATATTTCAATTTGCCATTTAACCAATGATAGTCGCAACGTTAGCGCTGGAAGTTTATTTTTTGCTTATCCAGGCGTTAATAGCGATGGTCGTGATTATATTGCAGCTGCCATTAAGGCAGGCGCGACAGCTATACTATACGAAGCCGACACGACATTTAGCTCACCAAAAGTTGAAGTGCCTTGCATTGCGGTCACTGATTTAGCAAGTCAACAAGGCGCCATTGCTGCCTGTTTTTATGGTTATCCGAGCCGTGATATTACAGTCATTGCGGTTACCGGCACCAATGGTAAAACCAGTGTAACGCATTTTATTGCCCAGGCATTGGCGCACTGTCAATTAGATTGCGCGGTGATTGGCACCAATGGTATGGGTTTATTAACTGAGTTGGAATCTAATCCACTCACGACCCCCGATCCCATTAAATTACAGGCGTATTTTAGCGAATTAAAAAGTCGCGGGATTAAATACGTTGCATGCGAAGCCTCTTCGCATGCTCTAGCGCAAGGGCGTTTAAATGGTCTGGCGATTGATGTTGGTGTATTCACCAATTTAACTCAGGACCACTTAGATTACCATCACAATATGCAGCAATATGGCGCAGCAAAATTAAAGTTGTTTACTGCATTTAAATTAAAGCAGGCGATTATTAATTTTGATGATCAGTTTAGCAAAGAAATTTTAGCGAAAACCACTGCTAAAAATATCACTGGTTATGCGCTGCAGCCAGAAAGATCCACCAATAATTGTTTGTCTGCACTTAAGGTTACTGTGCTAGCAGAAGGTTTTTCGGTAACTGTTGATACACCACAAGGTCAAGGCAAATTTAAAACAGCTTTATTAGGGAGTTTTAATATTAGCAATTTGTTAGCGGTATTGACCACCTTGTTAGCGCTTGAGATTCCACTGCCAAAAGCCTTATCGGCTCTGTCAACATTGCAGCCGGTTATTGGTCGCATGCAACAGTTTGGTAACGCAAAAACACCACAGGTTATTATTGATTACGCGCACACACCAGATGCATTAGCACAGGCTTTGCAAGCATTAAAGGCGCATTGCCAAGGTGAGTTATGGTGTGTGTTTGGTTGTGGCGGTGAGCGTGATCGAACTAAGCGTAGCAAGATGGGTGCAATCGCCGCTGATTTGTGTCAACACCTTGTTATTACTAATGACAATCCGCGCGGTGAAGATCCCGCGCAAATTATTGCCGATATTACTCAGGGTGCAGTGGCGGCAGAAGCCCTGCAAATACAGCCTGATCGCGCTTTAGCCATTGCCTTGGCCGTGCAATCAGCCAAGCTTAATGATATGGTATTGGTGGCTGGAAAAGGTCATGAGACTTATCAGATTATAGGCACTGAGACGGTCAATTTTAGTGATAGCGAGCACGTCACTAAACAATTAAATCAGATTGCAAAAGGAAAGGTATGCAACTTGCCAAAATAGCTTCCGCTTTAACGGCAGAATTAATCGGCAGCGATGTCGAATTTAATGGTGTCAGTATTGATTCGCGCAGCGTTCAGCCGGGCGAATTATTTATCGCGCTAAAGGGCCCAAATTTTGATGGCCATGATTATATTGTTGATGCTAAAAAGCGTGGTGCAGTGGCAGTGATTGTGAGTGATGCGGTTACCACTGATTTACCTTTATTAAAAGTGATCAATACCCGTGATGCGCTATTTGAATTAGCACGCTATCATCGAGGGAAATTAAAACTACCCATTATTGCCGTGACGGGTAGTTGTGGTAAAACAACAACGCGGGCTTTATTGGCTCAAGTGTTTTCACAGGCGGGTAAAGTACTAGCTAGTGAAGGTAGTTTTAATAATGATATTGGTGTGCCGTTAACTTTATTAAAAATTACTTCGGAGCATGATTACGCCATTATTGAGATGGGGGCGAATCACAGTGGTGAAATTGCTAAGCTGACCCACTTGGTTAAACCGACAGTAGCGATCGTCACGAATGTTGGGCCGGCACACTTGGAAGGTTTTGGCAGTTTAGACGGCGTGGCTTGCGCTAAGGCCGAGATTTTCCAAGGCTTGTCGACCAAAGGTACTGCGATTATTAATAACGATGATGCTTATGCAAGTTTTTGGCGCAATACTTTAACTGAAAACAAAGTGTTGTGTTTTGCGGTACATAATGCGGCGAATGTGCGGGCAAAAAATATCCGTTTAACCACTAAAATGACGGCGATATTTGATTTGGTATTGGCAAAACAGCAGATTGAAATCAAATTAAAAGTGCTGGGCGCGCATAATGTTTATAATGCTTTAGCCGCTGCCACTGCTGCTACTGTTTTTAAAATCCCAATAGAAAAAATTAAGCGCGGCTTAGAAAAAGCGCTTGCAGTTAATCGCCGACTGATGGAATATGCTGGCTTAAAAGGCGCAACCATCATTGATGACAGCTACAATGCTAATCCAACTTCAGTGGCAGCGGCGATCCATTTAATTGGTGCACGTAAAGGTGTGCCAACTTTGGTGCTAGCAGACATGGGGGAATTGGGTGACGCGGCAGAACGCTTACACGCTGAAATTGGTGAGCTCGCTAAACAGGCTGGTATTAAACAATTATATTGTTATGGTCAATTAACTCAGCATGCGGTTGCAGCTTATGGTGAAAATGCGCATTATTTTAAAGATCGGGCAGCGCTAATCGATACTTTGCGTGATAATATCACTTCTGACATGGTGATATTAATTAAAGGTTCCAATGCAATGGGTATGGAGCAAGTTGTGAGTGCATTAAAGGAAAACTAAACTATGTTATTATGGCTATTTAAATTATTAAAACCCCATTTACATACCTTCCGTATTTTTGAGTATTTAACTTTTCGTTCTATTTTGGGTGCATTAACGGCATTGTTTATTTCCATTTTTCTAAGTCCGCGTTTAATCCAACGCCTAACCCATCGCCAAATTGGTCAAATGGTGCGTGATGATGGTCCGCAGAGTCATTTAGCAAAAAGCGGTACGCCGACGATGGGTGGTGCATTGATTTTAATTGCCATTGCAGTCAGTGTGTTGTTGTGGGGCGATCTGAGTAATCGCTATGTTTGGGCTATTTTAGTTGTTTTGGTAGGTTTTGGCGCTATTGGTTGGGTAGATGATTATCGCAAAGTAATCCGTAAAAATAGTCGTGGGCTGCCGGCGCGTTGGAAATATCTTTGGCAGTCGGTGGTGGCCATTGCCGTAGCCTTATTCTTATACCATACCCGCACCGAAGTGGCGGATACGCAGTTACTAATTCCATTTTTTAAAACCGTGGGGGTTAATTTAGGGGTTTTTTATATTATTTTCACCTATTTTGTGATCGTTGGTAGTAGTAATGCGGTTAATTTAACGGATGGTCTAGATGGCCTGGCACTAATGCCAACGGTTTTAGTCACTTTAGCGTTAGGTGTTTTTGCTTATATGATGGGAAATATGTTTTTTGCTAAGTATTTAGGTTTCCCGTTTATTAATGGTGCTGGTGAGGTGGCAATTGTTTGCAGTGCAGTTGTTGGTGCGGGTTTAGGTTTTCTTTGGTATAACACTTATCCGGCGCAAGTTTTTATGGGGGATGTGGGTTCGTTAAGTTTGGGTGCTACCATGGGGGTGATTGCGGTGGTGGTGCGTCAGGAATTAGTCTTGCTGTTAATGGGTGGGATTTTTGTTATTGAAACCTTATCGGTTATTTTGCAAGTTGCTTATTTTAAAATAAGTGGCGGCAAACGTATTTTTAGAATGGCGCCTTTGCATCATCATTTTGAATTAAAAGGTTGGCCAGAGCCTAAAATCATCGTACGGTTTTGGATTATTACCGTGGTGCTGGTGTTATTAGGTTTAGCTACTTTAAAACTCCGTTAGTGGGTGTTGACCTATGCATGTTGTGATTGGTTTAGGAAAAACGGGTTTATCAATACTGCGTTTTTTAGCTGCAAAAAATATTCCAGCGACTATCATAGATAATCGACTTGAGCCGCCAGCGCTTAAACAATGTCAGCAAGATTTCCCCAAAGTGAAAATTATCTGTGGTGCTTACCCAGAAGAATTATTACTAAAGGCTACGGCCATTATTCTAAGCCCTGGTGTTGATCCGCGTGAATCAAGCATTATGAAAGCGCGTAATAATAATGTGCCTATTTTAGGGGATGTGGAATTATTTGCTCGAGAATTAACTGCGCCAGTGATTGCCATTACCGGCTCAAATGGTAAGACCACGTTAACTACTTTAATGGGTGAGGTATTAACTCAGGCTGGTTTTAAGGTTTGTGTTTGCGGAAATATTGGCACTCCGGTGTTGGATGTTTTGCAGCAGTCAGTGCCAGATTATTATGTTTTAGAATTATCGAGTTTTCAGCTAGAAACCTTGCAATCTTTACAGCCACTTGCGGCAGTGGTTTTAAATGTGAGTCCTGATCATATGGATCGTTATGCAAGTTCAGCGGAATATTTACAGGCTAAACAGGCAGTTTATCAAAATTGCCAACACGCCATTGTAAATGCTG